>NZ_BMXA01000003.1:0-300000 GCF_014651515.1 Arenicella chitinivorans | reverse complement strand
CTCTGGGAAGCGCAGATCATAGCAAATGCTCAAGCCGAGCTGCACCGATAAATCACCGATTGTGAGCGCTTTGGGGCTCGCTTGCGCCTGAGTCAGTGGCCCCGCCTGATAAGTTTCCGACTCACGATAGCGATGTTGTCTGCTATCGCCGGTATCAACATCAAACAGGTGTAACTTGTCATAGGTATGACAGAGTCGCCCTTGTTGGTCAAACAGAAGACTCCGCGCGAAGGGCTTTGGGTTGGGCTCGACCAGCACTGCCAGCGCCCCGAGCACAATAGCCGTGCCGGTATCAGCCGCCAATCGACTCAAGGCTCTCTGGACTTCACCACCGGTCGCAGGCTCAACATATTGGTGATCGCGGGTCGCAGGCATTTGCACTGCGTTCTCTGGCAATAGAAGCAGATCCAGGTCAGGCTCGGCGCGCAGGCTGGCGGTGATGAATGCAAGGTTCTCAGCCACATCCGGACCGGAGTTCATCTGCAAACAGCCCGCCTTGATTGAGGTCGAACTCACGACTCCGGCTCGGGTTCGGGTGTCCTAGCCAAAGACTCGCTGGGTTGCCGACCTGAAGCATCCGTTGTTGGTGGGGTTGGTGAATCCACATCGGAAACGGGTGCAGAATCCGGCGTCACTGGCCCATCTTTGATTTCAACCATCTCAAAATCCTGCCAAGTACCCAGTGCGCGGTAACTTTTAAAACTGGATTCTCGCATTTCGTCTTTAAAAATACGCTGCGTTAAAAACACCACGGCACCGGCCGTCGGGTTAGCCAACGCACTTAACAACGTAAGATTACCGCCCAACTCGGGCGATAAATGAACTTCCATATCGATGAGCTCTTCATCTAGGTCGAGTTTGCCTTCCATACTCACAAACACAGCTGGGGAAAAAATATAAGCCTCACGGAAAATCGCTTCACCTTCAGCCAACAAACCGTTGTAACGCATGCGGTCAAACTTCAAACCTGACGCGAACACATCGCGAAAATCAAAAATGAGCCGGCGAGCGATGGCATTGAAATTCAACAACCCTAGCAACTTACCGGACCCCGGCTCGACTTGGATTAGTTCTCCGTCGCGCACGGACAAATCAAACTCACCGTTGAGTCGTGCGTAATCGAATTCATGTGGCGCACCAATCCAATTGATATTTCCTTTCAGTGTGCCGGTGCCGCGTTTAATCACGCCATCAAAATCCATGTCGGTAAGCGCGCCTTCAGCCTCTTCAATCGACGTATTAAAATCGAATGAAGTGACTGATCCGTCGGCGGCATTATTGCGCCAACCACCGCGCGCTTCGGTTCGAATCCCATTTTGCGTGACAACAAACTCCTCTGTCAGCCATTGATCGTCTTTCGGACGCCCGCGAAATCGTAAGGAACCCAGATTCTTACCAGTCACCTTCAGCGCATCTACATTCAGCGTAATACTCGGATAGGCACTTGGTTGTAATGTGTAGTCTATGGCCGTCGCCGGTGTGTCATCCTCGGGTGCATCCACGAGATGGAACTCAGACAGGTCGAACTCATACTGTCCGATCCGGTCGCGCGGCCGCATCGTCATGGTGCCTCGAATGTTGTCTCCATCTAGGGTTCCAACCCATTTAAATCCATCCACCGATGCCGCAGAGACAGCCAGGTTGCCGAATTCGCGCCCCAGCAATACCGGGTTGGCAGAGCGAATCTCAATCGAGCGCATAGCATCAAGGAAGTCAGTATTGTTACTTTCTTGCTTTGGCGTGTGGCTGGCCAGATCAATCACTGCGGTCAACCAGTCATCAAGGTTAACGCCATCATCGTCGATAACAAAGTTGATACCGGGCTTGAGTTGCCGAGCAGGGCCAGTGCCGATGCTAATAAGAGACCGGTCAAACAACGAGGATCCAGTCCCGCTGCTGGCAATGGGTTTTGCACCCTGCATCCGCACAGCGACATCATCATTGTAGTTAAGTGCTAAGTTTGGCAACACATCATCATCACCGATGGTCATCGACAGCGCCAGGTTGGCAACTTCATCGGCGGCCTTCGCCAGTGGTGCCGGCGCAGACACTGCCACACCCAAGAGTTCAGACTGACCATTAATTTGCAAACTCGGGCCATCGATCAACAGATCTCCCTGCCAGTCCGCCACACCATCCAGCCAGGTAAGGATATGTTCACCAACCCAAGGTTCGAGGGAGGTCACGTCGGCCTCGCCACGCGCTATCAACTTCATCACCGGCGGCTGAGCCTCACGGACGGTTACCAAACGACCATAGGTATCTCCCCCCAGAAACCGAGCACGTACATTCTCCGAAGTTACACTGCGTTCAGTGAACGACACTGCCCCATTCACTTTCGTCAGCGGCACGCCTTCGGGTAACACGCCGCTACCATTACGGACCACGGCTGTTCCACGAACGGAAGTGCTATCCATATCATCAAGCGGAATTTCAACCGCAACATCGATATCCACAGTGCCACCAGTCACCTCCACCGGCAGGGTATCGGGACGACTCTCGGGACTAATCAATGGCCCCTTGAACAGAAAGTCCATGCCTTTACGCAATGAGGTCTGAGTTTTGCCGTGAACCAGTAATGCACGAGTCGGCTCGAACAAGCGTGCAATCTGTAATTGACCATCGGTCACGGCCTCGCCATTGAGCTGAAGCGCATCGGGCACGATGGTCAGCAGCTGATTGCGAATTGTCGCTTTACCACGCCCTTGTTTAGCGGCTGGCCAATCACGCTGGAAACCATAATCGACTTCCGCATTATCAAAGTCAGCAGATGCTTCAAACTGCGCCTTGCCAACGATCAAGGCATTGCGGGTCAACTCTCCTCGGTAGCTAGCGCGACCATTAAAAATCTCACCACGCACGAATGCAGACTCTGACCATTCTCGAAATTTGTCTACACGTGAATCGTTTGGCAGGTAATCCACGAACCGACTCAAATCATTAAACGCGAACTCCGCATTAGCGTTCACCATCAACGGACGTTCGCTTAGACTGTCTGGCGTGTTCACAATCAGACCATCTTCAAAACTCAGTTCACGCACCGACTCGACTTTGAACAATTGACCAAAACTGGTCACCGTTTCAATGCCTCGCTCTAGGCGGCAGGTGGCATTTAAGTCTGAAATAGAAGCAACACCATCGGTCAACTGACCTTCGATCAGCCCAATGGTTACCGTATCGTCGTCATTGATTCGCCAGGTGAACTCACCAGACGCGGTTTCGATCGGCACCACACGGTTGTAAATTTTAGGCCATTCAAAGCGCGCATCCTCCGCGGTAAATTCGAACACACCACCGTCGGCAGAGGCATTGAGCTCTCCACGCAAATTGTTCATGCCGGGAATCGGGTCGATTGCATTGAAACCAACCCCGGATGCGGCGGCCGACAGCGTCCAATTCTCCATCGCCAGCAGTGGGCCAGAAAAAGTAAATTCCACGTCATGGAGCACACCATTCAGATCAGCATCAAAGATCCAACGTGCGTCACGACGTAGGCCCAACAACCTAAGAAACTCTCGAACACGGACTACTTCTAACTCTTTCAATAGCAGCCGACCCTGACCATCTTCCACCGTCAACGATAAATCCTGAGACCGAACGATGCGGGTTTGTTGATCACCTAAGACCTCAAGCGAAGCATCCCACAAGTCGTCGGCCAAGAGGTCACCCTGACTGGTTGCCTTGAAAGCTAAGGGGCCTCGGTCACTGGTCAGCGTTGCGGAAATCGTCCGTAATTGCTGTTCGCGCTGATAGACAAATGAAATATCACGATAGCGCTTTAGTTCACCACTAGCTCGGACCCAGACGATCTCACCACTGTGCCAAGCCGCTGCAGGCTGGTCCAACATCCACCGCAGCAAACGCTCTGGCGTGGCCCGTCCACTATTCTGTTTAGACAGCAACACACCTGCGATCTGAATTTGACCGTCTTCGTGAGTCACAACCTCAAGCACCGGTTTCTCCAATGCAAACTCATCAAATTTTGGCCAGAATCGAAGCAATGATAAAGGCTGAACCGAGGCGGACAATGACTCAAATGCCAGAGCCGGTTGAGCCTCAGTATCGCCTGCCACCAGCAGTCCTTGAATCTGAATATGTGGCGACATGCCTTGCCACTGAGTGCGCACCGATCTAATACTCACCGGCCGGTCGAACATCGAACTCAATTGCGATTGGAGTGCATCTTTATGTGTTTCAGCAAAACTGAAATACACCGCCAGACTGCCCCAGAAACACAGATACATGACGGCCATCAGCAATACAAGATTGCGTACCAGTTTCAGGCTGCGCCAACGCTTGTTTGCTGCTTGCTCGGTCATGCCAGTGCGATATCGTATTCCTGTTGATTGCACAGAGGGTCGGCGCGCAAACTGATGGGGCGATCAATGAACTCTTGCAAATCGGCCAAACTGCTCGCTTCCTCGTCCAGCAAAAGATCGATTACCGATGGTGCCGCCACAATAGTGTAGGACTGCGCCTTATATTGGCGATCCTCGCGCAAAATTTCACGCAGAATCTCATAACACACTGTTTGCACTGTTTTTACCGTCCCTCGACCCTGACAGGTTGGGCAAGCCTCACAGAGAATTTGCTCTAGACTTTCACGCGTGCGCTTTCGGGTTATTTCGACCAAGCCCAAAGGTGAGATATCAGTAATTTTGATTTTCACTCGGTCTTTTGCAAAGGCTGACTCCAGCGCTGCCAGTACTTGCTTCTTATGGTTCTGGCTCTGCATATCGATAAAATCGACAATAATAATCCCACCCAAATTACGCAGGCGCATTTGGTGTGCGATCTCAGTAGCGGCTTCAAGGTTGGTCTTAAACAGTGTTTCTTCTTGATTATGACGACCAACATATGAGCCGGTATTCACATCAATCGTCGTCATCGCCTCGGTTTGATCAACAATGAGATCCCCACCCGATTTAAGCATGACTTTGCGGTGCATTGCTTTCTCGATCTCGGCTTCAATAGAATACAGGCCGAATAAGGGCTGCTCACCAGGATAATACTCCAGCTTGTCGACCAACTCCGGCATAAAATCACGCGCGAAATCACGTGCTTTCTCGTAACTCTCACGAGAATCAATGCGAATTTTCTCTAGGCTATCATGCACCAAATCACGCATGGTACGGATCGACAATGGCACATCCGCGTGGATCAGCGTGGCTGGCGCAGCGTCTTGCATTCGGCCGCTTACATGCAGCCAGAGCCGTCGCTGAAACAGCATATCATTTGCGATATCTTCTTCGGTAACAGACTCGGCCAGAGTGCGGATAATAAACCCACCAGTCAGCTCATGTTGCTCTATCTGACGCTGTACGATTTCGTGCAATCGCTCACGCTCCTCGACGCTGTCAATCTTCTGCGAGATGCCAATCTCAGCGCCGTTCGGTAAATACACCAGGTTTCGTGATGGCATGCTCAGTTCAGTGGTCAGTCGCGCACCTTTACTGCCAATAGGGTCTTTTAATACCTGCACATAAACATGCTTGCCCTCATGCACCAATTCCTGAATCGGTGGAACTTCCCGCGCGGGCTGTCCGCTGAAGACCGGATCACTGCGAGCGATATCGGCGGCGTGCAAAAAACCGTTCTTCTCCAGACCAATGTCCACAAAGGCGGCTTGCATACCCGGTAATACTCGAACGACTCTTCCTTTATAAATACTACCGACCAGTCCACGCGACAAGGTGCGTTCGATGTGCAGTTCCTGCAAAACCCCGTTTTCCACCACCGCAACCCGTGTCTCTTGCGGCGTAACATTGATCAGTATTTCTTCTTTGCTCGCCACTGGAACTCAACACCTACTCAGTCTGCGGCTTTTCGATTGGACGCACATGCACCAACTAAAGCCAGTTCATCTCTACAGCGCTTAATAACTCATTCACCTCTCGCAGAGGTAAACCCACAACATTACTATAGC
Source organism: Arenicella chitinivorans (assembly GCF_014651515.1). Taxonomy (NCBI): domain Bacteria; kingdom Pseudomonadati; phylum Pseudomonadota; class Gammaproteobacteria; order Arenicellales; family Arenicellaceae; genus Arenicella; species Arenicella chitinivorans. Next base: position 294,074 of record NZ_BMXA01000003.1, on the reverse strand, counting down.
TACCGTGAATTACTTTCACCCAGGCCGATGCCAAACCCTGTATGGCATACGCACCAGCCTTATCCTGCGGCTCATTACTGGACCAGTAGGCCTGCATCTGTCGCTCCGTGATCGTGGCAAACTCAACATCCGTAAGCCCCAGCTTGACGTTCAGTCTATCATGAACCAGCAGGCACACCGCCGTCATTACCTGATGTTTAGTCGCGCTCAAGCTGTGCCATATTTGCTGTGCGTGCGCAAAATCACGCGGTTTACCAAAAATTCGTTCACCCTGCACGACAACGGTGTCAGCCGCCAGTATTACCGCTTCGTTGTGTGCCTGAGACGCGGCTACAGCGCGCGCTTTCTCGCGTGCCAAACGGGTAACGTAGTCTTCTGCCAACTCATCCGCGCGACGTGACTCATCGATATCGGGTACCTGCACAGTAAAATCGACACCCATCTGGGTAAGCATCTCCCGTCGACGTGGTGAACCAGAAGCCAGTATCAACTCAGGCATAGAATCAATCCCCTCGGTGGTAAGGCAGATTGGCGTTGATGCTCCACGCGCGGTACAGCTGTTCGGCCAACATAACCCGAACCACCGGGTGCGCGAACGTCATCGCTGACAACGACCATTTAAGTGGCACGTTATTCAAAAAGTTGGCATCGATACCCTCTGGACCGCCAATCAAAATGGCGACGTCCTGACTCTCATCAATCCATTGTTGCATATGGCGCGCCAGGTTTTCTGTGTCAATGTGTTTGCCTCGCCGATCCAGCGCTATTGTTATCGCGTTGTCAGGCACAGCCGACTTGAGAAGTTCAGCTTCATCACGAAGAATGCGTGCGGTATCGGCATTCTTACCCCGTTTTTTGGCGGTAATTTCCTGCAGCTCCAACTGACAGATCGGCGGCATTCGCTGTGCGTACTCTTGGTACCCTTGCACCACCCATGAGGGCATTCGTGTGCCAACGGCTAATAGCTTGATTCGCACGATCTGGATCCCGGTGTTGGGCGCTCGCTATTCTTCTTCCCGTGCGCGATGCTGTTTTACCAACGCACGGACGTCTTCGTCCCACAGTTTCTCAAGATCGTAGTACTGACGCACCTCCGGTCGCATTACATGCAAGACCACGTCACCGAAGTCGACTAATACCCATTCACCAACGTCAGCACCATCTTCATTTAATGGTTTAACACCCTGCTTACGAAGACTGTCTGAGGCTTCGCGCGCCAAGGCTTTAACATGTGTGTCCGAGGTGCCACTGACCACAATCATAAAATCAGCAAAATCCGATATATCTGCGATATCGATGACTTTAATGTCCTGGCCTTTTACGTTTTCAAGGGCATCAACCACTTGATCTTTAATTTGTTCTGGATTCATACCCGGTATTTTATACAGTTGCTTGGTGCGAATATAGTTTAAAACGCTGCTTGGCAGATATTCCTGCGCAAGTTTCTCATGCCCCGTGCTGAGCGCAGTACGTATTTCAGTAGATGAGATATCGATATTACTGTCTTCATAGAGCCAGAGGTGGCCGGGCTCTCGGCGCACCAGATCAGATGGGTTCTCAACCACCCGCGCCTGCAGCTCATCTGGCACGGAGACTGCATAACCTGGCCGTTGCAAAACAACCCAACTCACTTGCTCGACCAGCGTCTCGTAACGAGACCAACTGGGTAAGCCCGACAAGCTGTCCGCACCGATAATCAACACCAGACGCACGTTCGGATACTCCGCAACAAAAGACGCCACGGTATCGATGGTATAGGATTTTTCAGCGCGACGTATCTCACGATCATCGGCCACAAAGCCGACCTTATCGGCCAATGCGAGTTGCAGCATGGCGAAACGGTGAGCGATGCTGGCGGAGACGCTGTTCTTGTGTGGCGGCCGTGCACTTAACACCCAGTGCACGCGCTCTAAACCTAACACATCCGCAGCCTCAGTGACGGCCTGTAGATGCCCCAAATGAATGGGGTCGAACGTACCCCCAAAAACGCCGATTGCGGAGGTCATTCAAACTCGTATATGGCCATCACCGAAGACAATGTACTTCTCCGAGGTAAGGCCTTGCAATCCCACCGGCCCGCGCGCGTGCAGTTTGTCCGTACTGATTCCAATCTCAGCGCCCAGCCCGTATTCGAAACCATCGGCAAATCGGGTTGACGCGTTCACCATCACGGAACTGGAGTCGACTGTACGCAGGAATTGTCGTGCGGTAGTGTAATTTTCAGTAATGATACTTTCCGTATGCGCTGAACTGTAGGTAGTGATGTGCTCGATCGCTGAGGCGAAATCCGCCACCACTTTGATGGACAGAACCGCAGCCAGGTATTCAGTTCCCCAGTCCTGATCGGTCGCCGCTAACAGACGATCATCATTGACGAGTTCACGTGTTAGATCACATCCGCGCAGCTCCACTCCGTGCGTCAGATATTGAGCGCACAGATCAGGTAAAAATTGCGCCGCGACTTGCTGATGCACCAGCAGGGTTTCCATTGCATTGCACACACCATAACGGTGTGTCTTAGCGTTGAAGGCAATTGATTTAGCCTTGGCTAAGTCGGCATCGGCATCGACATAGACATGACAGATTCCATCCAAATGCTTGATGACTGGAACCGTGGCTTCGCGACTAATTCGCTCGATCAAGCCTTTGCCGCCGCGCGGTACGATTACATCGACATACTCGGGCATGCGGATCATCAATCCAACCGCGTCACGATCCGTGGTTTTCAGGATTTGTACGGCTTGGGTCGGCAAACCTGCTGCGTGCATACCTTTTGCAATACAGCTAGCGATTGCCTGATTTGAGTGCGCCGCTTCTGAGCCACCGCGCAATACCGTCGCGTTACCAGACTTGATACACAAAATGGCCGCATCCACAGTCACATTTGGGCGCGACTCATAAATAATTCCAATTACACCGAGCGGCACCCGCATTTTGCCCACTTGAATACCGCTTGGACGATACGACATATCACTGATTTCACCAACTGGGTCCGGCAACTCAGCCACCTGACGACAACCCTCGGCCATCGCTGCAATACGCTCGGGTGTCAGACGCAACCTGTCCAGCATCGCGCTATCCAGACCGCGGGTTTCGGCAGCGTCTAAATCCAAGGCATTCGCCTGTGTGAGTTCTGCCGAAGACGCTTCTATCTGGTCTGCGATGTGTCGCAGTGCGGCATCTTTATGAGCACAGGTCGCTACCGCCATCTCTGAGGCCGCCTTACGCGCCTGTTGGCCCACCTGCTGCATGTAGTCAGTTACGTTCACACTGTCTCTCAATATACTTGATTTGCTTAGTTTGCTTAGTTTCGTTGCTACGCGATCTCGGCCATACCACACAACCCGGCACACAAGGTTTCAATCTGAAACCAAGTATCGCCGATGTCGACATAGCGCTGGCCCTTGACTGTTTGATCCAAGTGAGCCGCACGTTCCAGCAATTCGTAACACTGGTTTGCATTCAATCGCTGCAGTGCGGCATTCACGATGGCCTCGCGATTTCGCCACACGCGGTGTTGTTTGAATAGCATAGCCCGCTGTTGGCCACCAGCAATACCGGCTGCCAACGCGCACAATAGCCGTATGTCACGCACCAGTGCCCACACCACGATCACCGGCTCCACGCCTTCGGATTGCAGACGCTGCTTTATACGCATTACGCGCGTTAGATCACCGGCCAGACTGGCATCGGCCAACGCATAGACGTCAAATTGTGCTTGATCAGCCAGACTGTCGTTGACCAACTTGATTGTGACGGCACCGTCGGGCGCTAACACTTGTAACTTATCCACTTCCTGCGCCGCCGCCATCACGTTACCTTCTAGCTGTGCGGACATGAGTTCAATCACGCCGTTTTCCACTCGCAGGGAACGGCTTTGCAAACGTTTTTTGAGCCACATTGGAAATTGCTGGGCTGAAATCTCAGGGCCATCAACCACCCATCCTTTCGACTCAACGGCCTTAAACCATTTAGCATTACGCTGCCGCTTATCCAGCGCGGGCATTTGCACAATCAAAATATCATCGGAGGTTGGTAACTCACAAAATTCTGACAGCGCTTTGGTACCTGCGGTACCCAGCGATTTTGGTACCCGCAGCTCAATAATGCGACGCTCTGCAAACAACGACATGGCTTGTCCGGCACCGGTTATCTGCGCCCAGTCAAACCCTGCTTCTGCCTGATACTTGATCCGTTCGGAGAAACCCAGCGACTTCAACACTTCTCGCGCTTGATCCAGCGCTTCCTCAATGAGCAATGCTTCGTTGCCATTGAGCAACAGCATTGCTGGCAATGATGACTGATTGGAACTTAGTCGCGCAGCCAGCTCATCAGTTGACACGCGCATGGCATAAACTCAACATTACTTAGACTCATAGTCAGTGATGGTCGAAAGCTGACGCACGATGCGTAACGCAGCATCCTGCTCCATATCGCCCAACAACTCTGCTTCTTCCGACTCAGACTCCAATACCAGCTCAGGCTCAAAGGCATACCGGCGGAATTCACTAATCACTGTTCGCGCTCGAATAGCCTCACCTTCCGGGTCATCAAGCGTATATACCACTTTAAATATCAGGTTGTAGCTATTGGCTTTACCACGTTCATCAATGGTACCGACAGTCCGCTTAGAAGAGGCAGAAGAAATATTCAAAATCACGTCTGCGCTGGCCTTGTTGGTCGCCAACTCAGCACCAGCACTGGTCAGCACCTCTTCCAACTGATCCTTAAACGTACCGTCCGGTGCCATCACATACATGTTTTTCAGGCTGTCAGCTAACGGGATATTTCCGCGCAAATGAAAGCCACACGCAGTCATTGTGAGCAGAACAAGCATCACACTGGCGAAACGCAGTGCTGTGTGTGATTGTTTAACGGGCTGAAAGTTCAACATAGTTTGACCTTATTATTCTCATATTCCGATGACGGCATGTCGCCAATTCTAGCGCATGCAGACACCACTGCGGCATTAATTTGCCACAATATTAACCAGCTTGTTCGGCACCACAATTACTTTTCGAACCGTCACATCGGTCAGAAAGCGGGCCACATTTTCATCTTCCTGGGCACGATGCTCGATTTCTGCCTTGCCCAAATCAGCGGGGACTGAAATTTTGCCACGGAGCTTACCATTGACTTGCACGACGTATGTGATTTCATCCTGCACCAACGCAGATTCATCGAGTACCAGAAATTCGTCGTCGAAAAGCCAGTTCTGGTTGCCATATTGTGACCACAAATAGTCACACAGGTGCGGCGTTACCGGAGCCAGAATTTTCACCAACGCGTGTGCCGCTTCGGCCAACACGAGATTGCCATGCACACCCATCTCAGACCACTCTGCCTTTTCCAGCGCGTTCATCAGCTCCATGGCAGCAGCGACTACCGTGTTGTATTGCTGACGCTCGTAGTCAAACAAAACGCGTTTAATAATGGTATGCGTGATCAAGCGCAGAGCTTTGGTCGCAGCATTCGCATTGTCAAGCTCGGCAACAGGCGACAGTCTTTGTGCAGTCAATACATCTTGATGTTTATAAAACCAATTCCATACACGACGCAAGAAACGTGAACCACCCGCGATGGCATCATCGTTCCACTCGAGAGATTGGTCTGGCGGTGCCGCGAACATAGTAAATAGGCGCACTGTGTCTGCACCGTATTTGTCGATCATACTTTGAGGGTCAACCCCATTGTTCTTCGACTTAGACATCTTCTCAACGCCACCGATTTCCACCGGTTGACCATCACTCTTTGAGACGGCTGCAAATACCTTGCCTTTATCATCGGTTTGCAACTCGACATCCGCCGGGTTGAAGAACGTGCGTTTGCCATCGTCGTCGATCCGATAATACGTTTCGGCTGTCACCATTCCCTGCGTGAGAAGACGTGTAAACGGCTCATCAGAATTAATCAGCCCCACGTCGCGCATCAGCTTGTGAAAGAAACGCGCGTACAGCAGGTGCATAACGGCATGCTCGATACCACCGACATACTGATCAACTGGCAACCAATGGTCGGCACGCTCATCTAGCATGGCGGTATCCAAGTCCGGACAGCAATAGCGTGCGTAATACCAGGATGACTCGAAGAACGTGTCGAAAGTGTCAGTCTCACGTATAGCGGGCTCGCCAGTCAATGGGTGCACGGTGTCGATAAACGACGACATCTTCTTAATCGGCGACCCAACGCCGTCCATCACCACATCCGTCGGTAAAGTTACCGGAAAGTTTTGGGCAGGTGAAGCATTGCCCTCAGCGTCGTAGACAAATGGGATTGGACAACCCCAATAGCGCTGACGTGACACGCCCCAGTCGCGCAAACGATAGTTAATCCGCTCCTCACCTAATGAACGCTCAACCAACCACGCCGTAATCGCGGACTTTGCCGCACCCGATTCAAGACCATCGAACTGACCGGAGTTAATCAGGCGTCCGTGTTCAGTAAACGCCTGTGAACTAATATCCAATTCACCTTCCAGCGGTTCGATCACCGGCTTGATCTCGATGCCATACTTGCTGGCAAATTCGTAATCGCGCTGATCGTGGCCAGGCACCGCCATGACGGCACCGGTCCCATAACTCATCAACACAAAGTTAGCACACCAAACCGGCACTGGCTCGCCGGTAACCGGATGCTGCGCGCTGATGCCAAGATCAATGCCACGCTTCTCCATGGTTTCGATATCCGCCTCTGCGGTCGAGGACTGAGCGCATTCACGGCGAAACTCAGCAACGCTCGCTGATGACTCAGCGGCCTGGATAGCTAATGGATGATCCGCCGCCACCGCGACGTAAGTGACACCAAAAATCGTGTCTGGACGTGTGGTAAATACACGCAATGGTGCTTCCCCTTCGATCTTGAACTCGATCTCGGCGCCAACCGACTTACCAATCCAATTGCGCTGCATTGTTTTGACCGCGTCTGGCCAACCATCCAATGTATCCAGGCTTGCCAGCAACTCTTCGGCGTAATCAGTAATTTTGATAAACCACTGAGGGATTTTCTTCTTTTCAACCAGGGCGCCGGAACGCCATCCTCGGCCATCAATCACCTGCTCGTTGGCCAGCACCGTCTGATCAACCGGATCCCAGTTAACTTCAGACTCTTTCTTGTAGACCAAGCCACGCTCGTATAACTTAGTGAAAAACCATTGTTCCCAACGGTAGTAATCCGGCTCGCAGGTCGCGAACTCTCGGTTCCAGTCGTAACTAAAACCCAGCCGCTTCAACTGCTCGCGCATATTGGCGATATTTTGCTCAGTCCAAGCTGCTGGCGCAGTCTTGTTTTGGATCGCGGCATTCTCAGCTGGCAACCCAAATGCGTCCCAGCCCATTGGGTGTAAGACGTTTTTACCCAGCATACGCTGGTAACGACTGATCACATCACCTATGGTGTAGTTGCGCACGTGCCCCATATGCAGTTTACCCGAGGGGTACGGAAACATCTCAAGGCAGTAAAATTTTTCCTTATCGCTGTTTTCTTCAGCGCGGTACACATCACGATCGGCCCAGGATTTCTGAACCGCGACTTCGATAGATTGAGGGTTATATTCTTGTTGCATGAGAAAACGTTCGGCGTGCGCCGGTCTGAGGTTCGGCAATTATTGTACTGGTTGATTCACTGGTCTTGCTATCGAGTTTCAGGATTCGCTGAGATGCGCGCCCGCGCGCTGATAGATGGTTCGAAGCATGGAATGCAAACCATTACTGCGGGTTGGACTCAGATGGTCATTGAATCCGATTTCTTTAATAAAATCCGGCTTTGCGGCCAGAATATCGTCCGGCGACTGGTCCGAATACACTCGTAAAACGATGGCCACTAAACCAGACACAATCGCGGCGTCACTGGTGCCATCGATATGCAGTTTACCGCCCTGCATTTGCATGTTCAGCCACACTTGCGACTGACAGCCTTTGATCTTATTGTCTTCAGTTTTCCATTCTTCCGGAAAATCTGCGAGCTGACGTCCGAGATCGATCACGTACTCGTAGCGCGCCATCCAGTCGTCAAACATGGAAAATTCATCGATCAGCTCTTGTTGTATTTCAGTAATTGACGCCATATTAATCTTCCACTCGCCAGATAGTGCCGTCAGCACCATCCTCCAGCACCACATTGCGCTGACTTAATTCGTCGCGAATTTCATCCGCGCGGGCCCAGTTCTTGTCTTCTTTAGCCTGGGTACGTTCAGCCACCAATGCATCGATAAACTGCGCGTCCAGTTCACTCGTCTTACCAGCGAACCACGCCTCTGGGTCTTGCTGCAACAAACCAAGGTACTCACCCGCGGCTAACATCGATTGCTTGAGTCGCTGTTTTTCAACCAGAGATTCTGCTGTATTGGCTTGTTTCGCCAATGCAAACAATTCGGCCAGTGCGCGAGGCGTATTCAAATCATCGTGCAATGCGGCCAAAAATGCTTCGGGCGCTTGTGCACCGACAGACTCACCCACGTCGACATCCACCAGTTTGCGCAGTGCACCATACAGGCGGTCCAAACTGTTTTTCGCTTGCTCAATGACGTCGTCACTCCAGTCTAACGGCGCACGATAATGCGCAGCCAACAACACATAGCGAATCGCTTCGCCTGCATAGTCTTTCAACAAATCTCGTAACCACAAGACGTTCCCGACGGACTTTGACATCTTCTCTTGGTTGACGTTAACGAAGCCATTATGCATCCAGTACCGAACGAAAGGCGCGTCATGCGCGCACATGGACTGCGCTCGCTCATTCTCATGATGCGGAAAAATCAGGTCATGGCCACCACCATGAATATCAATGGTGTCACCAAGATGCGCTGCCGCCATAGCAGTACATTCTATATGCCAGCCCGGTCGACCGCGCCCCCAGGGACTGTCCCAGCCAGGCTGATCATCGCTAGACGGCTTCCACAAAACAAAGTCACCCGCATCGCGTTTATACGCAGCGACATCAATCCGTGCGCCCGCCAACAGTTCTTCCGGGTCACGCTTGGAAAGCTGACCGTACTCCGCGAACGAACCAACACTGAACAGCACATGACCCTGCTCAACGTAAGCATGACCACGATCTATAAGCGCTTGAATTTCCTTATGGATTTCGGCAATGTGAGTAGTAACCTTGGGCTCAACATCGGGTGGCAACACACCAACAGCAAGCAAGTCTTCATGGAAGGCCTCAGTAAACCGCGTGGTGATGTCCGAAATAGACACACCTTGCTGCTCTGCTGCAGCATTAATTTTGTCATCAATATCCGTAATATTGCGTACGTACGTTACCTTGGGGTAAGACTTACGTAGGACACGAACCAAGACGTCAAACACAACCGGCGGTCTAAAATTACCGATATGACAATAATTGTAGACGGTTGGGCCACACACATAAACCTTAACGTGGTTTGGGTCCAGTGGTTCGAAGTCTAATTTGCTTTTGGTTTCGGTATTGTAGAGTTTCACGAGGCACACACGCCCATGCAATGCAGATTAAACGGCGCATTGTAACACCAACACCTAGAGAATGGCGCTCGGAAACACACTTAAACTCAGCGATTCAGCGCTGATCTCTGCTTGAGTAAATTGATCTGCGGTGATGACAGCTGGCTGCGGCTTACTGCCACAGTCGCAAGGTTGCCATCACAATTGTGTCATCACCCAAACCACTGACGTGATTTGGGTTTTGCCGATACGACACGAACCCACCTAGCTCCCACTTATCACTTAGCATCGTGCGATAATAAGCTTCAAGGTTACGTTCAGTCGCACTGGTATCAGACAAATTAATGCGCTCAGTATTAAATCCGATATCGCCATTCGATAATCGAGTGTCGGGCACCGAGTAATTCACTGCACCAGACTGAATTTTGATTGGTTGCGACCAGGCTAAACCGAGCTGGTCCTTGGCACGAAACACGTTGTTACCAATCAGACCTATGCTGTACCAGTCACTGCTTAAGGTCGAAAAATCCTTCAATAAACTCTTGTCGGCGGATTCTACCTCGGTACGACCTACACCATAGTTCGCCACCAGCGATACACCGTCAATCAACTTAATATTGCCTGACAAATCCAATGCATACGTCGTTGCTGTCTCAACACCAAGCACGCCCGATGCACCACCGCCAAGCACGCTGCCACGCTCTTCAATCTGACCAAACTTCAACGCAATACCACCTCGATCAGAAAACGCGTGTGAGGCCTGCAAAATGGTTGAGAGAGACTGTTGCTGATATGAACTGGGTTGATCCACGGAGACAAAGCCAAGCTGATAACTGGTGCTTGCATCAGCTTGCTGATACTGGAAACTCAGCGTATTGGCCTGGTTAGCAAACCCCGATAACACCGAATCAAAGGCCGCACCACTGAGGAAACTCGTGGTGCCAAACTCTTCATGGAGCTCCAACTCACCGACTGCGCCGAGTTCACGACTGGGGTCGACCTGGTAAGCGGCATTCATTGATAACGCAGAGCTCAGCTTGCTGGTCATAGCGACTGATAGATTAGTATTGACCGGCTCGATGCCACGATCACCAGGGCTGGCAAAATACTCTATGAAATCAATACGAGGGTCTGCAAGTGCCGTTGCTGAAAACGCCACTTGAGTCTTCATCCCGGGCACCTCAAAGCCAGTATGAATGGACTTATGTTGCATGGCATTAAAAAACTGTGAGAGATGTAAGGCACCATCATTGATCTCTACATGGTCGTTCAGGTCGAGCTGAAAACTTCGGCCATAAGAGTCTAGTACCAGCGTTTTCTCAAGCTTAGTCGAGGACTTTTTCGCTAGCAGAATAGCTCCCGCAAGCGCGCCGCCAACCAATAGGATGGCGGCACCACCACCGCCGCCGCCACCGCCGGAGCTCGGCGGCGTTACCGGTGGCGTCTCGGGTTCAGTTGGCACCTCAATCGGCCCGATAACATTATTCAATACCTGTTCAGCCGACAAAATGACACCGCGACCGTACACAGGATCAGTCCCTTGTGCCCCGCGATCTTCCGCGGACTGTAAAATCACGTCCACCACTTCATCGGCAGTCAAATTCGGATTCTGTAAAAATACCGCACCCGCAATTCCCGAAATACGCGCGGTTGCCCAAGATGTACCGCCGCGCGTGGCGCCAGCATTGGGTAGACCGATGGCCGCGACATAACGTTCAGCCGTGTTGCCCGCGCGATTGGATTCCGGCAACAGCACACCGTCGGCGTCTGTCGCGCCCACAATGACCACGCCAGGCAGGTTAAAGCTGGCAGTTGACAACGCATTAGGCTGGGCACCAAACTCATTCCCAGCCAGAATTGCAATGACTTTGCCACCTCGAGACAAGTCTGACATCAGCGGTGCAGCCGCACCACTCACACCTTCAGTGCCCCAAGTGAATCCGACCACTCGGATATTGCTACGACCTAGAATGTCCGCTAACGCATTATCACGGGCAACACGGACCTGCGCTTCATTCGCACGGGTAAGATCACCGTCGGTAACGACAAATGGCACAATTTCACCAGAAAAAGCTTCGGAGGCAACACGCACCGACACCGTACCATGCCCTTCACCTTCACGATCTGAAACGTCGGAAGTATCGTCCGTGTTTTCGTAGTAGTTGAAACCCGGTGCGATATTGAACCCTCGTGTAGGGTCTACACCGGAATCCAGTAATGCTATCTGCTGACCATACGCATCGCCGAGCGTAACGCCAAACAGTCCTATAGACGCAGCTATTACGCGGCTTAACTTTGTCAGAGTTGGGTTAGTGCGTCCGAATTGAGGTTTTTTTGACATGCATGCACCTGTGCGAATCTCTTTCTATGGCCAGCGACTCCGCCGACGTAGAACGGGCGATTATTATGGTATGGCTTGATTATAGGTTAAGTTATCGACATGGCAAACGACCCACGCGGTATTTAATACACGGGCAAATCGACAATGGATCGCGCAGCCGGTTAATGCAATCATGACTGTCAGGGCACGAACTAACGCCCCAATGCGCCCGAGAAATAATTACGCTCTTTGATAAACAACAGTTTGAGGCAAATAATGACCATGACCGAAAATACCAAGACCATCCATGCTGGCATGCTCAGACCCAGCAGCTGCCACTGAATTTCAGCACACTCACCACTGCCAGACAACACCGTTTCAATAGTCTGCATCAATGGAAATGCTTCGAGCATAAACTCAAGATCGGGGCCGCATTCCGGCACCTGATCGGCTGGCAGGTTCTGCAACCAGACTTGCCGGCCGGCGATTGCCAAACCAGTCGCAGAACTGACAAGGCCACCAAATGCCAGTAGTTTGGAACCAATTTTTTTTGGTTTGAAAATCAAGCCCAACAAGCAGAAGAAAGCAACCCCAACCAAACAAGCACGCTGAAACATGCAAAGTGGGCATGGTGGCAAACCCAGTTCTAATTGAAAGTAAAAGTATGCGATGGCTAACAGAGCGCCACTACCCAACAAGCCCACCCAATACCAACGTGCTGCTATCACAAAATTCACTCCCGATCAGTCGAAAAAAAAATTCTGAACACAGTATACACCAACGTTAGCCTCTGTCAGCCATTGCGATTCATTCACAATTCAAAGGCCAATCCACGATATAATTCTCGAGTTCATCTTCTCGCACTTCGCGGAGGAATCGCACACGATTCTGAGCTGAACAAGCACGGACATGAATAGTGTTCCTTGAACCGGTCACAAGGTGATGCCAATCAGGCAGAGGCTTGCCCTCCAATAGCAGGCGATATGAGCAGGATGGTGGCGCGAACTCAGCGGCGCTTTCCACATTCTCCGCATTCATAGTAACGCACTGCGGTACACGCACCGAACGATTATTATAGTCGGTGCACTGACAAGAATTGGCATCAAACAAATCACACGCCACATCTGTGAACACCAGCTCTCCAGATACCTCGTCCTCGAGCTGCGACAGACAGCATTTTCCACATCCGTCACACACGGACTCCCATTCCTCAGACGTCATGTCGAACAAGGACTTTGATTCCCAAAAACGATCTTGTTGTGTCATTGTGGTGGCGTAATGGTTATAAAAAGGACGAAGTTGGCGGGTTGAAACACGCCTCAACGCTCGAGTAAGTGACTACGCCAGCGTGCTAACTTGGCAGCACGGTCTTGTCGCGCATTCGCCGGGCTAGTCGAAGGCAGCGTAACAAAACGCAGGGCGGAAGCTCGCGTTCGAATTTGCTGACAATGGCGCACGAACAACTTTTCGGCCATCTGCCCGTTAAATCCCACCACATCAATACTCGGCCACGCGGAGAAAAAATCCGCAAAATCATTCACCTGCTCAGTGCCACGAACGATGTTGCTGTCGAGACTGCCGGGGCGCTCACAATCATATAAGACGTCCCAAACGGCGACTCCGGCACCAATGAGTCCCTGACACCGCTGATGGTAGTCCGCGGTTAGATTCAGCCCGAAAAGTTGCGACATTATCCACCAAAATGCATTCTGAGGATGCGCGTAGTATTCCACTGCATCAAGCGATTTTACCCCCGGCATCGAGCCGAGAATCAGAATTCTTGGCATACCGCCGACGATCGGTGAAAAGCCACTCATGTCAGCGCAACTCGATTACCCTTCTGCGCGCGCCTCAAGTGCAACCACTGCGGGCAACGGCTTTCCTTCTAAAAACTCAAGGAATGCACCGCCACCGGTTGAGATATACGAAATTTGATCGGCGACGCCGTATTTTTCAATGGCTGCGACCGTGTCACCACCACCCGCAATTGAAAAAGCGGATGATTCCGCAATCGCCCTAGCCAATGCTTCGGTGCCAGCACCAAACTGGTCGAACTCAAACACACCAACCGGACCATTCCAGACGATGGTACCTGCGTTTTTCAACAGATCCGAAAATTGCGTCGCGGTGTCCGGACCAATATCGAAAATCATATCGTCTTCCGCCACATCGGCAACCGATTTTGTTTCGGCCTGCGCTTGTGGTGAGAATTCCTTACCACAAACAACATCGGTTGGTACCGGAATATCACCATCAGTCGCGCGCGCTTTTTCGGTTAATCGATTCGCTTCTTCAATCAAATCCATCTCAACCAACGATTGTCCGATTGGATGTCCGGCCGCAGCGATGAATGTGTTGGCAATACCACCGCCCACAATCAACTGATCCACCTGTTTCGAGAGCGCGTCGAGCACGGTTAGTTTGGTCGACACCTTCGAACCACCTACGATTGCAACCACAGGCTTAGCAGGTGCATCAAGCGCTTTACCTAACGCATCCAATTCCTTACTTAATAATGGCCCCGCGCAAGCGGTCGGCGCAAATCGCGTTACGCCTTCGGTAGACGCTTGCGCACGGTGTGCGGTTCCAAAGGCATCCATCACGAAAACATCGCACAAGGCGGCCATCGTTTTTGCCAGTGCCTCATTGTTAGCTTTTTCACCGACATTAAAACGCACGTTCTCGCACAACACCACTTGGCCAGGTGTCACGTCAACACCTTGCAGCCAGTCCGTCGCAACATTGACGGTCAAACCAAGTGCTTCAGATAACCGATCAGCCACTGGCTTTAACGAGTATATTGATTCAAATTGACCTTCAGTTGGTCGTCCCAGATGCGACATAATAAGCACAGCCGCGCCTTTCTCCAGAGCCAGCTTAATGGTCGGTAAGGAAGCCTGTATTCGGGCATCATTACTGATTGCGCCATTGGCCATGGGCACATTCAAATCCTGGCGGATCAACACGCGCTTACCTTGTAAATCCATGTCCTGCATTCGTTTAAACTTTTTATGTCCTTGCATCATGTACCTCTCATCGTGCCGATGAATCGCCTTTTCTATCAATTTGAGAATCAGTGACCGTCTTGCTAGTCTAATCCGCGAATCACATCGAGCACGTTGTCAACGTTAAAACCAAAATAGTCGAATAGCTGATTCGCTGGCGCTGATTCTCCGAAGCTGGTCATACCAACAACCGCACCGTGCATGCCGACGTATTTGTACCAATAATCAGCAATACCAGCCTCCAAAGCGACTCGCTTAGTCACGCTACTTGGTAACACCTGCTCTTTATACTCAGCATCCTGGGCATCGAAATAGTCAGTGGATGGCATGGAAACCACGCGCACTGCTCTGCCTTCTTCGCTCAATTTCTTCGCTGCATCCATGGCCAGCGCCACTTCGGAGCCAGTCGCAATCAAAATAAGTTCCGGCGTCTCAGCGCTGTCGAACAACACATAACCGCCCTTCTCAATATCGGCCAATTGATCCGTGCTACGCACTTGATGCGGCAGATTCTGGCGTGACAAAATCAGACTAGTGGGCTTGTCGTCTGACTCGGCAGCCAAACGCCACGCGACAAATGACTCAACAGCATCACATGGACGCCAAACCGACATATTCGGGATCAAACGCAAACTAGCAACATGCTCTACTGGCTGATGGGTAGGACCATCTTCACCCAAACCAATCGAATCATGTGTTAACACGTAAGTCACTGGTTGTTTCATCAACGCAGACATCCGCATACCATTGCGCATGTAATCCGCAAACACTAGAAACGTGCCAGCGTATGTTCTAAAACCGCCGTGCAGCGCGATGCCATTGCTGATCGCAGACATCGCGAATTCACGCACCCCGTAGTACACATAGTTGCCCTTGGCATCGGACTTACTGATCGGCTGAGAGTCGTTCCAGATAGTGTAGTTTGAACCAGCCAAGTCAGCTGAGCCACCAATCAATTCCGGCAACAATGGCCCCAACTGATTGAGTGACTGCAAACTGGCTTTTCGTGTTGCCATGGTGGCTTGCGCGGCATCCACTTGTGTCAGAAGCTCGGTTGTTTTTTCTGTCCAATCAGCAGGCAGATCACCGCGCATTCTGCGCTCAAATTCCGCGGCTTGGGCCGGATTGGCCTTAACGTATTCGTCATACATAGACTGCCAATCCGCTTCGGCCTTAGCGCCTTTTTCGACGGCACTCCAGGCTTTTTGAATCTCAGCAGGCACCTCAAACGGAGCCGCGTCCCAACCGAGCCGTTCACGCACTAAAGCAACTTCTTCGTCACCCAATGGTGCACCATGACAACTTTCAGTTCCTTCTTTGTTTGGTGAACCTTTACCGATGACCGTTTTACAACAAATCAAGGTTGGCTTGCTAGTTTCAACCTTAGCTTGCTTGATCGCAGCTACCAGAGCCTCAGGGTCATGACCATCAACACCAGGAACAACTTGCCAACCATACGCTTCAAAACGCGCAGGCGTGTCATCAGTAAACCAACCCTCGACTTCACCATCAATTGAGATACCATTGTCATCCCAGAACACGATCAATTTTCCTAGCCCCAGCGTGCCAGCCAACGACGCGGCCTCGTGTGATATGCCCTCCATCAGACAACCGTCGCCCATGAATACGTAGGTGTGATGATCGACTACGGCGTGCGCGTCGGTGTTAAATTCCGCCGCCAAGGTACGCTCCGCAATCGCCATGCCGACCGCATTCGCAATCCCCTGACCCAGCGGCCCGGTGGTTGTTTCAACACCTGGCGTGTAACCTAATTCTGGATGACCCGGCGTCTTGGAATGCAATTGGCGAAAGTTTTTCAGATCGTCTGCACTGACATCGTAGCCAGACAGATGTAACAGAGAATACACCAGCATAGAACCATGCCCATTTGACATCACAAAGCGGTCGCGGTTAACCCACTTTGGGTTCGCTGGGTTATGCACCAGAAAATCGTTCCAAAGAACTTCAGCAATATCTGCCATTCCCATTGGCGCGCCGGGATGACCGGATTTAGCTTGTTGTACCGCATCCGCACTGAGTACACGGATGGCGTTAGCGAGTTGTTGACGGTTCGTGGATGACATTAAGAAAACCCTTGTTTAGCAGTTGTTGCAAGTGGCGAATACGCCGTGATGACACCGATAAATGCCCTAAATCGTGCACAGCATGTGAGGCCGCACCGTTGAAGCGCGTAATATATCAAATTTGGTTTTACTTGCCTTACAAGGACGTCAAATATTGACTATTTTTGCACCGCAAAGCAGTTCGCACGCCTTGGAGATCAGTCGTCGCCGGGAGTAAGCACACCTGCGACAACTAAAAATAGGCGAACGCCACACTCAATGCAGTCAATTTTGGCACGACAAACTCCTTGTCACCAAGCTTAATTACCGCTTCCACATATCGACGATCACCACCTTGGGGCGGCGCACCGAACTCCAAATTTGGTTCCACAGTCACGCGCTTGATATCGCCGAAGCAAAGGAGCGATGAGTAGGCTTTTCGTGCCGCATTCGGAATCGGGTTTAGAACCACCAAGTGCGGATCGGGACGCTCTTTACCGTCACTCGCGGTACCCAGCAACCCGGCATAAGACATCACCGGAAGCCGTTGACCTTTCCAGTTAACGTGTCCTTGCATCCATTTAGCTGGCGCTTTTTCTAACTTATCGATCACCGGCTGAGCGACCACTTCAGCGACACACTCCACTGGTAACAGAATCGGTTTGGGTTCAGACGGGATAATGTAACAATCAAGACTTTGCGAACTCATTAGTGTGTCACTTTCGGTTTTTTATCGTTATCGTAAGTTTGCTCAGGATTACTTCTTGTCAAGCTCGATTGGCGCGTCCAGCTTGAGATACTGGTTAAATAATTGCACCAGATTTTCAAGCAGGTATGGTTTACCCAAGAAGGCGCTACAACCAAGTGCGGTTGCTTTATCGATGTATTTCTCAGTCGCGCGCGATGAAATCATCACGACCGGCACATCTTTCAGCCCGGGTGTGGACTTCACCCATTCCAGCAACTCAAAACCATCCATTCGAGGCATTTCGATATCCAACAGGATCATATCTGGCGCTTCTTGTCGCAGCTGAACTTGCGCATCTAGACCGTCTTTTGCCAACACCGAGTTGATTCCCAGACCGGTAATGTCACGTTCAGCAGACTTGCGCACGGTTAGTGAATCATCGACGACCATCACAGTTGGGATAGTTTGTGACACATTCGCAGACTGATCTGGAATCGACACAAAAGATTCGTAGTATGAGATACCAACCAGATCCAGCATGAGCACGACTGCACCATTTGCTCGAATCGTTGCGCCAGCGAAAATCGGGATTCGACCTAAGTGATCACCCAGATTCTTAACCACGATTTCTTGTGTGTCGAATAACTGTTCTACGATCACCGCGATATTTTGAACACCCGCATTCACCAGTATCACTGACAACTTGCCCGTCAACATTGGCAGTTTGGAGTCATAGCCCAGGTAATCTGCCAAATCGATTAGAGCATAACGATGTTCATTGATTTCAATGCTTGGCTTTTCAGCCTTGAGGTGTGCAATAAGCTCCTCGGCCTCGACCTTGATGACACGCTCAATAGTTCGTGCCGACACCGCAAAGGTTTCCCCACCAGACTCAACAAACATGGCACTGGAAACCGCCAGAGAGATCGGCAAACGGATCATAAAGTGCGACCCAACTTGCTCATTTTCGATGTCGTATGCAATCGAGCCACTCATCCGACGCAACGTCGACTGCACCACGTCCATGCCAACACCACGCCCTGAAATTTGAGTCAGTTTGGACGCCGTACTAAAACCACTTTGTGAGATATACATCAGCATATCTTCTGGGTTCAGTGGCTGGTCTTCCGTCAGCAACTTGTCTTCGATTGCTTTCTTTCGAATTTTGTCGAGATTCAGGCCAACACCGTCGTCGCGCACTGAAATCACAATTTCACGAGCAACCTGGCGACATTCAACCGTAATCTTACCGGCGGCTGATTTACCTGCTTGCTTACGCTTCTCAGGCACTTCAATACCGTGATCAACTGAGTTCCGTAACATGTGCTCAAGAGCCGGAACAACACCATCCAAAATGGTTTTGTCGAGTCGCACATCGGCACCTACGATCTCAAGGTCCACGTCTTTCTTAAGTTCACGAGAAGTCCGCCGTACAACTTGGCGTAATTGTGGGCCGATACCGCCGAAGGATACCAGCCGCACCTGCATAATCTCGTCTTGTAATTCACGGTTTAATCGCTCTTGCTTTTGCAACGAGGTTTCCGCTTTATAAACGAAATTACTCAGTGAAGTTTGGATATTGCCCAATTCATCCAAGTTTTCAGCTAGACCACGCGACAATTGCTGAAGCTTCGTATAGCGATCTAACTCCAATGGGTCGAATTCGTCACTGCGGCCGGATACCACGGACTCATTGGTGCGCGACGTAATGCGACTATCTGCCTCAATTTCGAGTTCGCGCAGCTGTTGTCCGAAGCGCTGTACGTTTGAGTACAACTCCTCCACCACAGACTTAATCGTCAACACATCCTCACGCATTTGCGATCGATTCATGCTGGCATCACCAACATAGTTGGTTAAGCTATCGAGCGTTTCGGTACGGATACGCAGTGCGGCCGCGCGATCACGTGCCGCTTTTTCACGACGATCAAGGTCCTGTTTTTCTTCAGCACTGATTTCACTGCCGCCCGGTACAAAAATTGAGGCTTCGACTTTTGACGCCCCAGCAAGCGGGTCATGCGCAGCGGCGGTCACACTCGCTGTCGACGCTTTGTCAGCCGATAACTGCTCCATTAAATTGGCATAGCTATCAATCGATTTCCCAGATGCCAGCGCATTGGCGCCACTGACAATTACGTCATAGGCTTCTTCCAATAGTGCTTTGGCATGTTTGTATTCGGTTGCAGACGTCGGATTTAGTTCATCCACATAGGCCGACGCGCGATTCACCAAGCCAGCGATGTCACCCAAAGTTGCTTGTTCTGAATCGATCAGAGTTTGCAATGCTGTGAATTGTTCACGCATCCGTGGTTGGACTTTCTCCCAGCCGCGAGCAGACTTCCAGTCCGCCTGAATAGAACTCATCTGCGCCGTAACGCCCGCTAGCTCCTCGCCAATATCCAATGGCGCTAATTCAGGTTCTGAGGTTGGAACGGAATCAGGCACAGTTGGCTTGAGAGGTGTTTGCGGCGTAACCGGCACTGATGTTGGCTCTGCTTCAACAATCTCTGCACTCACGTCTTCTGACGGCGCTTCCTCAATAATCTCAACGACGGGCTCCGCTGCGTCAATTTGCGCAGCAGGTTCCGTCTCACTTGTTACATCAAGCGGGACTTCAGTAACCTCTGGTTCTTGTACAGACTCTGGTTCTTGTACAGACTCTGGTTCTTGTACAGACTCTGGTTCTTGTACAGACTCTGGTTCTTGTACAGGCTCTGATTCTTGTACAGGCTCTGATTCTTGTACAGGCTCTGATTCTTGTACAGGCTCTGATTCTTGTACAGGCTCTGATTCTTGTACAGGCTCTGATTCTTGTACAGGCTCTGGTTCTTGTACAGGCTCTGGTTCTTGTACAGGCTCTGGTTCTTGTACAGGCTCTGGTTCTTGTACAGGCTCTGGTTCTTGTACAGGCTCTGGTTCTTGTACAGACTCTGGTTCTTGTACAGACTCTGGCTCTTGTTCTACGTCGACCTGCTCTTTCGTTGAGGGCACTTCCGCGGCCGGTTTCTCTTCGGCCTCAATGCCCAAACGTTGCAACATATCTGCCGGCACTCGGAATACTTTACGTTGCCCATAACAGTCAGCCGCGTAATCAAGTACATCGACATACATTTCAAGCGTCTTGCGAACTTCGCGTAGATCTTCTTCGCTGCGAATAAAGTTCGTTTCCAAGAAGGTCTCGGTCTGGTGCGTTAACTCTCCAAGCACATTGGCTTCGGCCATCAGTGCACTACCCTTAATGGTATGCAAATGACGCAGTACGTTGGCCATGGCAGGACCCATTTCACCCATATTCGATAAGCGCGCGACTTCGTCATCGAGCTCATGATGCAGGCTTCGGACTTCTTCGATGAAGATGCCACGCAGCTCACGCGCCAACTCATCTTCTTCTTCGTCCTCAAATTCTTCTTCTGGCTCCGGTTCTGGCTCCGGTTCTGGCTCTGGCTCTGGCTCTGGCTCTGGCTCTGGCTCTGGCTCTGGCTCTGGCTCTGGCTCTGGCTCTGGCTCTGGCTCTGGCTCTGGCTCTTCGATGATAACTTCTTCGGTGTCAACCGCAAGCACGTCATCTTCCAGCAAATCAGTCAGATCATCAGGAATCAGGCTGTCTGCATCCGTTGGCGTGTCCTCGCTTTTCACTTTCGGCGTTTCAGCCTTAAATGCAGACAAAGATGCCTCAAGTTCATGCAGATCGTCACTCTCATTGAGCTCGATATCTGACAACTGGTTACCATCACCATCGTCGAGTAAATCACCCAGATCGTTCATCCCGTCGAAAGCTGACGCAACGCGGTCGGTGGAGCGGGGCTCAACATCAAAATCAACAAGTTCGACGGATTCATCTAACTGATCCGTTTCTGTTGCCACGTCATCGAGATCCACCAGATTAAACTCCAGCGTGTCACCTTCGGGCAATTCAATTTCATTGCTAGAGGTTTCGAGTTCGATCGATTCCGGTTCGGATTCCAACGTAATGGATGGCTCTACCGCTTCGGTATCAGTCATTGATACGTCGATCGACCCTGCATCCAACTCGAGCTCTTCGACTTCCTCAGCGGCTATGGGCGCTTGAGGTTTCTGAGGCTTGTAAAAACTGCTGTTTTGCTCTGCCTTATACGCCTTGTCAAGATTTTCCTGCAACGACGCCCACGCTTGCGGATTCCAACTGTAATACGGTGACTGATCACTTGCTGCCACGATACCGCGGCGTGTTTCAGCAACCAGTTCACTTAACGTTGCGCGCTCATGATCATTGATCTCGTTACCGCTCTCGACCTTTAATTGACATAGGTGTTCTGCGGTGTTGTAAGCCTTGGCTAAGTCCTGCAAACCTAGAGTTCGAGCATTTCCGAGTAAGGTATGCAACGCAATGGAGAGCTGATCGTCTTCAACGACGTGCAGCGGTTTCTTTTCAAGAAGCTCATCAATTTTATCCAGCTTGATGGTCGCTTCCTGTGAGAAGATTGTTCGCATTTCTGCATTGTCGATAATAGAAAACGATTGACTCTCTGGCTCAATCGAATCGTCATCGCCTTCCATTGCAAAACTGTCTTCATCACTCAGCTCAATAACTGAGTCTTCTTCCAGCATCAACTCACTTGCAAACTCAATAACACTGCTCTCTGAGCTCATTTCAAGAATATCAGCGAGCTCTTCATCTGACGGCGCTTCGTACTCGCCTTCACTGCTAAATTGTTCTTGTTCCGGTTCGATATCAGCCAACGAGAATTGGCTGGCATCGATTTTCGTGCTCGATGGCGTTTCCACCGAATCCGTGCTGTCATCGGTTTCCTCGATCGCATCAAGCGACATCACAGAGTCAACTTCCAACACAGAAACTTCTTCACCTTCCAACTCGATTTCCTCAGCCTCCTCTTCAGGCTCAGGCTCAGGCTCAGGCTGCGGCGCGTCTACTTTGGGTTCCGCCACCGTTGGCGTTACCTTAGATTCAATAACAGCCTCCGTGGCCGGTTTACTATCCGTTACGGGTGCCAGCGCAGGGGCTTCTGGTTCCGGCGCTGCCTCTTCCGGTGCTTCTTTGCCTTCAATGACGCGCAATACGTGCTCAGTTTTGGCACCCCACGCCGCGGTGTCTAACAGATGCTGGTTAGCGTATTTTTCTTCGACCTGCTGTTCAAATTCACTAATCGCTTCGCGCGCGAAGGCAAGAATTTCAGGTGAAAGCGGCTTATCTGTATCCAGAACATAATTAAATAACGATTCACTGAACCACGCAACCTCGCCTACATCGTTCAAACCCACCATACGTGAGCTACCTTTTAGCGTGTGGAATGCACGTCGCAGCTCACGAATTGCCGTGCGATCGGCCAAATCCGACTCACATAACTTGAACTGGATATTTGCTTCGGTGAGCACCTCAACGCTCTCCTCCAGAAATACCTCGAAAATGGTTTCATCGACCTGTGGCGCATCATTCTGTTGCACCGCGTGCTGTTTACCGATTTCAGTCGACGAGAGCTTCGGCTCTGACTCGTCGGGAATGTCATCGCCAAGCTCATTGATGTCCATATCATCGAAGAATCGAACATCATCGTCGTCCTGCGCCTCGATGGCGGACTTTTTGTAAGCGAGTTCTGCGTCCTGCTCGATCTCTTCCTGTGTTTCTTCGGTGCCATACAAATCAATAATTTGCTCAGTGATACTGGCCATATTGTTTTGTAGATTATTGGTGATATTGTCGGTTAAGAACGCAGGTTCTTGAGAAATAACATCGACCAACCGATCTTGTTCACGGACTAGGTGCTCGACACCGGTCAACTTGGTTTTCTTCGCCAAGATGGTCAGGTCGCGCAAACTGGATTTCAGATTCGTGAATAGGTCGAAATCAGACTGATTGGTAAGCCAAGAAAACAACGAATCAGACGCCGTATCCAGCAGGTCCTCGACGTCGCCTCGCGACACCTTTTTACCAATCGCGACTTCCAGATCGGTAATGCTTCGATCCAGAATATAGTCCATGCCTGAACGGTTGTTCTGCAAACCTTTGACATACTCTTCCATCGTACCAATGGAAATCGCCAACGCTTCGATCAACTCCGGAGTCGACTCAGTTGTACCGGCCTCAAGACCAATAAACTGCTCTTCCGCCATTTTAAGCAACAGACCAACCTTTTGCTCACCTAGGACCTGTAGTGCGCCACGAACTTGACGGATCTTGCCATCAATACCCGATAAAACATCACGTTTTTCCGGTTCGCGGGCAAATTTTTCCAGATTAGTTTCAATCTCTTTTAGATTTTCTTCAACCTCGCTGCCAACCACATCCAATAAGGCTTTACGCTCGCTGCCGGTTAGATGCGTGCCATCCATCGCCTCGGTTAACTCTTCTTGGTTACCTAGGGCTTCAAGCGCATTCTTTTTAAGTTGACCGTTTTGCAACCAGTTCGGATCGATCTCACTTGGATTGGCGACACTGTTTTCAACAAACATCAAGCCAGATGCCAAATGGAAACCCGTGTCCTCATTAGCCTCAACCAAGCCAGAACGAATACCTCGCACCACGTCGGTGGCAGCAATCAAAACTTCGTTAACGATTCCAATTTCTTCGCGCTCAAATGTCTTCTCAACAATCTCGAGCTGCTCCAGAATTTCATCCAAACCACTGGTGTCTTCCTGCTCTTTCTCAAAGAAAGCACTGACCAGCTGACGAATAATTGGTAATGGCAATTCCTTATTAGTCTTGATTTTCTCTAAACTGGCTTCCAGCGCGTCGTAGCTGATCGGCTCAGTCTGAATCTTGAGTGCGGGGAAATATTCCTGCAGCTTAAACGCATCGACGATTTCATCCATGCGCTCAGTGCGTTTTTCACCCACCCCCGTGTAGAACAACATGATCTTAACCAGCTCTTCACCAGAGTCACGCACCAGCGCAGACTCACCCTGCGTTTCCAGATCACGGAAGCGGTCATCAATTTGACGAAAAATACGCACGTGCACGGCCTTATTGCCGATGTCGTTGTGCTTCACATAGTCCGCATACGCAGAAGCTACCCACCACAGACGAGCAACCGTACTGAACGTACTCATTTGCAGCAGCTTTTCCATTACCATCTTCATCTTGTCGATGGCGGTTTCGTCTACCCCTCGCAGCCATTGCAACAAGAAGGACTGGTAGTGCGCACGCAGCGATTTAGCACGCTCAATGTAATCTTTGTCTTTGAGCGCGTTTTTGGAGTCAATCTCAGGGAATATCTCGATCATTGGATTAAACAATGACGAAATTTCGATGCCTTCAAGTCCGCGCACCGACCTAATTTGGTTAATCAGCTCAACCACATCTGTCGGATTTTCAGGCAAGCCCTTCTCAAAGCGAGCAAAGGCCGCTTTCAAAGCGCTGAAGCTGCCCTCCAATAAGACCACAAAAGTCGACTTGCCGACCGAAGTGTCGTCCGAAGTAAAGTCCTCGACCAACAACTCGCTTTCCATAATCAAGGAAGAAAGCGACTTCATCTCCAGCATCTGCAACGAGCCCACCACTTGATGCAGATGATTGCTTAAGCCGAATAACTTCGACTTATCATCACTCGTCACGAACTGCTGCAGCTCTTTATTTGCACTATCGAGCGTCAGCTCAACTTCACCTTTTACCCACTTAAAGGTTTCAAGATCTATGTTCGAATAGATTGACATATCCGGTCTCAGTGTTCGTTCATTTTCTGAATCTAATTATCTGAACGTGCTTCAGTTAGTTCGCTGGTAGTTTGAATCGCGATACAGAAGTCTCCAAATCTTTCGCCAGTTCTAACAGTTTTGCAATCGAGTTCGCCGACTCCTGTGCTTTGCGCGACGTTTCAGTTGAAGAATCACTCACTTGTGTTACTTGCTCTGATACACGGGTTACTGTTTCAGCTTGCTTGTTAGAACCCGCTGAGATGCCCTGTACCAGTTTCGACAATTGCTGCGACATGTTCTCAATTTCAGCCAGAGCCTTACCTGCGGAGTCGGCAACCTTGGTACCGCTGACCACTTGTTGGGTTGCTTTTTCCATCGATAAAACAGCGTCGTTGGTATCGTTCTGAATGGTCGTTACCAGCTCGGCAATTTTCTTTGTCGCTTCAGTCGATCGTTCCGCCAGACTTTGTACCTCATCCGATACAACCGCGAAACCGCGACCGGCTTCACCAGCCATCGATGCTTGGATCGCCGCATTGAGCGACAAAATGTTCGTTTGTTCAGCAATGTCATCAATCAGCGCGACGATGTCTCCAATGCGCTGCGAACTCTCACCCAGTCGCTTGATGCGTTTCGACGTATCTTGAATCTGCTCTCGCATGTTTTCCATGCCAGTAATCGTATCGCGTACCGCCTGTGCGCCTTGCTCCGCCGCTTTCAGTGAATCGGACGCCATGTCAGATGAACTGTTCGCTTGTTCTGACATTTGGCGCATACCAGCAGTCACTTCCTGCATCAACGCCGCCGCCGCGGAGATCTGTTCCGCCTGGGTCATGTTTGATTGCGATACCGCCTGCGCGTTACTTACCGCCAGCTCTGATTCGTTCGCCACTTGAATGGAAGCTCGGTTAATCTGCGACACCAGCTCACGCATCTCAATCACCGCGAAGTTCACCGAGTCAGCGATCGCACCCGTAATCTGGTCAGTCACCTCGGCTTCGACCGTCAGGTCACCATCCGCCAGTGCGCTCATTTCATCGAGCAATTTCAGAATCGATTCTTGTTGATCCGCTAAGGTTTCTTCCAAGCCCGCATCGTGTGCGACCAATTCTTTGGATTGCGCTTGACTGTAACGCCACAGACTGAACACGCCAAACGCGGCCAATAAAAGTGGCAGCAATGTTGCTAACTGACTCAAGCGTGCCGTTAACCCTTGATTACTGGCTGACTGTACCGCCTGTGCAAGTGCCGCGCCTTGATCTCGTACCGACTGCAATGCTGCGCGCGATTCGCTTAACGCCGTCGCACGATCGCCAATTTCCAAAACACGTGTTTCCAAATCAGCATACTGCGCACGCAAAGGCTCAGCCGCGGTGGCAACAACGGTGGAAGAGTTACTCACAATTCGATTTAGGGTTTCTTGTAAACGAACCATCAAGCCGTTTTGTGCATCAGCCAATTGCGGCAGGTTTGAATCAGGCAGAAAGTAGCCACGCAGCGTGGTGGACAAACGCCCGAGAATACCATTGAGATTGGAGGCCTCTGAAGTCAAGAAGAGGTATTTATCTTTCGAGGCGCCGGTGGATTTGTTACGCCCTTCACGTGCTACCGCCTCTACGAAGCCTACTGAGTCGCCGACCACTTGCGTTAAGCGACCCGTCAACGCTAACAAACGTTGCTTGACTTCTTGCACGTCGTTTTCATTGGTTAGGAATTGTGTAGTGGCTGATTTGTATGCGTTCCACTGCTCAGTGACCGCGCCATTTACCGCTGCGTTGCCAAATATGCCATCAGCGATTTTCTCGGATAAACCATTTGGCGCAACCAGAGCATTGATTGCCTCTTCAGTTTCGTCGATGTTGCTTTTCAGCGGCGCGTATCGTCCACCAACCTCGGACAGCGCCTGGGATGCAGATGTTGTGGTTAAATTGATTTTGTTAACAACTTCGGACACTTGATTAGCGCGCTGCTTCTGGGACGAAATTGCAGGCGACAGAATCAGCGTAGACAACAGCGCCAGACCAAAAGCCAGCAAGGTTAAAATCATCCAAAGTCGCTCATTTGACGATTTGTCAGCGACGGCCGCTGGTGCAGCCTCCTCGGGCTCGAGATCATCAAACCCATCCAGATCAGTCAACTCAGCGTCGTCATAAAGACTGGCCAAATCACTGTCGTCGTCGATGATGTTATCGAGGTCGAGGATGTCGTTATCAACATGCTTATTTGGATCACTCATTTTTCCACCTATTACCTTTGCCACTCTTTTCGTACGGCGGCCTGTTCATGTATCTTTGCTGCTACTACCCAATAAAATGATAAAGCCCAGTATTTACTGGACCTCCCGAAATTGCTCTGATGCCAGCAAGGCTCGTACGTCTAAACGAAACCAGTCTTGCCCATCAGTGCGAAACCCTTTATCAACAAATGCGCTCAATCCGTCCAGAACCTCTTGTTTTTCTTCTAGGTCGGACATTTGGTCGGAGTCATTAAAATAGCGAAAACCAATGACACGATTAACCAGCAAACTGCTCTGCACGGCATCATCCGCAAGCAACAGAAGGTGACCTTTCTTGGCCTGAATTGCACGGCCATAACCTGCAAATAGCGAAAGGTCGGTGACTGAATATAAAACGCCTTTGGAATTAATTAGCCCGCGCATCCAAGCCTTGGTCTGCGGCACAACCATCAAATTTTCACACACAGAGACTTCTTTCACATCGGTTGCGTCGCAATAGAAGTTGATTCCGTTTATCACGTACGCGATATTTTTGACGCCGGCTGACTGAGTCGAATAAGTGAGTCCCTGTGCTGCCAAAGCGATCGCTTCGGAGCGCATGGTATTCAGAACTTCATAAGGAGCATTCTCTTGCATTTGGGTCATGTAACTTGCTGATTAGTTCAAAAGCGATTTTATTTTGCTCAATAACAACTTAGGGTTTGCCGGCTTCACCAAGTAGTCCGTTGCGCCTTGACGCTCAGCCCAAACCTTGTCAGTTTGTTGTGATTTGGAGCTCAGCATCAAAATCGGAATATCGGCGGTTTCTAGCTCGCGCGATATCGCACGCGTGGCCTGAAAGCCATTCATCTCCGGCATGACCACATCCATCAAAATGAGGTCGGGCTTGAGATCTTTAGACATCTGAATTCCGTCGGCACCGGACGGCGCATACGCCACCTTGTAACCACCATGATCAAGAATGTTTTTCACATAAAGGAAGTCGGTCTTGGAATCGTCAACAACGAGAATAGTTTTAGTAGACATAAGCTCTTATTTCGTTTGTGTTCTATCAGTTTTCGAAGATTGCGTATCCTGGGTTTTATACATAGCGATTGATCGCCTCAAGCAGCTCACTCTTAGTAAACGGCTTGTTAATGTGCTGCTCTGATCCAGCCACTCGACCACGAGCACGATCAAACAAACTGTCTTTACTAGACAACATGATAACCGGAGTGTTGCGGAAGTAGCTGTTGTTTTTAATCAACTTACATGTTTGATAGCCATCCAGACGCGGCATCATGATGTCGACGAAGATAATATCCGGGCGCGTATCAGTGATAACCGACATCGCCTCAAAGCCATTGGTGGCGGTGAACACCTCGTAGCCTTCTTTCTTGAGAATGGTTTCGGCAGTCATACGAATCGTATTACTGTCATCGATAACCATCACACGGGGATTCTTCGCTGGCGGTTTTTTAGAGCTTTCTGACATACAAGTACTCTGATCAAATATGAGTTGTCTGACCCAACCAGGAGGTCAAAACCAAGCTCGTGAAATTTTGTTTACTGCAAAAGGCTTGATTGGGGACCGTTAAAAAAACGATCAAGTCCTAAACCGCGACCCCAATCAATCTAAGCAAGTTTCACAAATAACGAGCTTAAATTATTGTTATTAATATTGTTTAGACCCTATAACATACATCATTACACTTTTTTTGTTAATCAAAAAGTGTTTTTTACGCTAGCAACTGAACGATTTTGCTTTTTTTTCACGAAAACCTGACTTTCGCCTATAATAATCGGCATGTTTCGAGATCAATCAGAGAATCCAGGCGGGTTTCACCCATTCCCCCACAACACGAAATCCAATAATGCCTGATAAGGACCTGCTGATGATAGTCGTACAATGCCAAAATCTTGCTTAAATCGCTGATGAGCTGGTTTGTTTACATGCTCTACTGCGCCGATGACAGCCTGTATACAGGCATCACCACAGACCTAGAGCGACGTGTGAATGAACACAACCATTGCGCACATAAAGCCGCCCGTTATACCCGCGCCCGACGCCCCGTAAAACTCGCCTACGCAGAACCGTGCGAGTCACGATCTGCCGCGAGTCAGCGAGAACATCAGCTCAAACGCCTCAGTCGCTCCGAAAAACTCAATCTGGTTTACCATTCGAATTCACTATGAGTCGTCGCAAGCTAAACCGCCGCCAACAATGGCAGGCGGAAAAAAACCAGTCTGAACGCACGGCTCGCTCATTCAATAAAACGCGCGATCTGTCTCGCAAGAACCAATCCGGCGAACTCAGTAGCGAACAGCAAGGGCTGGTTATTTGTCGGTACAGCAAGCACTTTGAGGTCGAAGCACTGGAAGGTGACGATCTAGGCAAAGTTCATCAATGCACAACGCGTACCAACCTGGGATCGATCGTTGCAGGCGACAAGGTCATTTGGCGTGCAGGTTCGGATCTGACGGGCGTCATCGTGTCGCGACTGGACCGCAGCAGCATTTTGGAGCGACCCGACAATTTCGGTAAACTCAAACCCGTGGCCGCTAATATCGACCAGATGCTCATCGTGATCGCTTGTGAGCCAGCACCGCAGGCAAATTTGATTGACCGATACCTGGTCGCGGCCGAATTGATGAACGTACGCGCGGTCATTGTATTAAATAAGGCAGACTTAATCTCGACCTCGAATGAGGCTCAGTTTGAAACACTGCTCGACGTGTATCGTCGACTCGATTATCCGGCGGTAAAGATTGTAAGTTCCCGCCATCAAACACCCCAACTGGATGCATTGCCTGAGTTGATCGATCAACACACCAGTATCGTGGTCGGGCAATCTGGTGTTGGTAAATCTTCGCTGATTAATGCCTTACTACCCTCCGCCAATTTGGCCATCGGGGATCTGTCGGAGACCACGCGTGAAGGCACGCACACCACCACTAAAGCCAAACTTTTGCATTTACCTGCAGGCGGTCGACTTATCGATTCACCCGGCATTCGCGATTTTAGCTTGTGGCACATCGATCCACTGCAACTACAACATGGCTTCGTCGAAATCGCTGAACTAATTGGACATTGTCGTTTCCGTGACTGTAAACATGAATCTGAACCCGGCTGCGCTGTTCTGGCGGCAGTGGAAAGCGGCGACATTCAGGCGCCGCGTTTTGCGAGCTATCTGCGCATCAAAGAAGCTGTTCTGGATCAACAGTCTCGTGGGCTGAATTTGGCAGGCAGCTGATTGGATTTCGATGTGGACTTGATGGCATTCTGCACGGGCACCACCGAGCTAACTATCTTGCGACCGGGAAAACCACACCCTGACTGGACAACGACAAAGTTTCACCGTCCTTGTAAGCATCCCCAACCTTAGCAACTGCGACATCCACCCAATGCTGATAACAGGCGCGACTCAAGCGTGCCCACAGGTCATACCGGACTCGCACGTACGGAATCCACACGCCTTGATATTGCCGTAGCGCCACGGGATGCTCGATACCAATCCGACACACATCCCCGACGTTGGTTTCCGCAGTCCAGACATCACTATCGCAGGCAACCTTCTGCACCACAAATGGGACGTCCTCCACCTCAATTGCAAGCTTCTCAACCGGCGTCACCAGAAAGTACTGTGACGCTTCGTGCCACAGTATACTGGCAAACAATCGCACCAGACGCGGGCGAGCGATCACGCCGCCCTCGTGAAACCAGACACCCTGCGCATCGATGTGAATGTCGATCCTGCCTACCTTTTCGGGTCGCCATTGATGCACTGGCGGCAGTTTGGACTCAGTGAGCTGATGGTCTAATTCGTCAAGTTTGTTCATGACCAGAGTATACTCCCTCTACCCTGTATGTGTGCTATCTCACGTACTGGCAAGACGAATCTGACAACTTGAAAAAGAGATACAGCAAATCCATGTTTGAACTACACCCACAACTGGCGCAAGACACACTCTATCTTTGTGACCTGAGTTTGTGTGAAATCCGACTGATGAACAACGCGACCCTGCCGTGGTTCGTACTGATTCCAAAACGCGCTGGGATCCACGAGGTGTATCAACTCAACGCAAAGGAACAGCAACAACTTTGGCATGAGACTACCACCCTATCCCAGGCCGTGAAGCAAACATTTGCTGGAGACAAGCTCAATATCGGCGCGCTTGGCAATCTCGTGTCACAACTGCATATGCACGTCGTGGTGCGCTATACCAGCGATCCGGCGTGGCCTGCGCCCGTGTGGGGAAATTTGCCTACGCAAACCTACACCAGCGAGGAATTTGAGGTTGTACGGAATGCCGTCACCACGGCACTGAACACACACAATTTCGACCTGCCTACTCCGTGACGACAAACTAAACACCAATACAAATCGAATTTTTCACTAGGAAAACAGCCATTTCCAGCCAATTAATATCGCAAAAAGTTCGATTTTGAAAACATATTTGCTAGTGACTTCGGCAAAAATTCGCATTTTATACCACGTTATAGAACCGGTTACTGGCAATGAACACAACACGAACCTACTCTTCGAACCCATCGTCGTTGACTGAGTTACGCACCGCAATTACACAGACAAAGCATGTCGATGAAGATCAATTCGTCAGCGGACTAATTGCCAAACCATCCCTACCCGGCCATGAGCGCGAAGCACTGACAGCCGAGGCACAAACACTCGTGCAGGCCTGCCGCGAAGACACACGTAGCCAAACCCTGCTCGACTCGTTCTTGCAGGAGTTCGGACTATCTAACCAAGAAGGGGTTGCGCTGATGTGCTTGGCTGAGGCGTTATTACGTGTGCCCGACAGCACCACTGCCGACCGCCTCATTGCAGAGAAAATCAGTTCTGGCGACTGGCGCAGTCACAGTGGACAGTCCGAATCCGTGTTTGTAAATGCAGCCACCTGGGGCATGATCCTCACCGGTAAATTGGTTTTTCTTGACGAAGAGATCACCCAACAACCCGGCAGCTGGGTGAAACGTCTCACCGCAAACCTCAGTGAACCGGTCGTTCGCAGAGCCATCCATCAGGCCATGCGCATCATGGGTGGTCAGTACGTACTTGGCCGCAGCATAGAAGAAGGCATACGCAAAGGCACCAAACAGAACGATGCCAACACACGCTTCTCGTTTGATATGCTCGGCGAAGCAGCGCGAACCCGCCAGGACGCAGCGCGCTACTATCAATCCTACGCAGACTCTTTGGAGCGGGTCGGCAAGCTGAACACCCAATCAGACGTGTACTGCGCCGATGGCGTATCAGTAAAACTCTCTGCATTGCATCCGCAGTACCATGTATCACATGCCGACACGGTAATGCGGGAACTCTTGCCCCGGATCACCGAGCTTTGTCGCAAAGCCAAGCACTATAACATCGGCCTAAGTATCGATGCCGAAGAGGCCGCACGACTAGAACTGTCTCTCGACATATTTGAAGCGCTTTGTCGCCATCCC
This sequence comes from Arenicella chitinivorans, assembly GCF_014651515.1. Taxonomy (NCBI): domain Bacteria; kingdom Pseudomonadati; phylum Pseudomonadota; class Gammaproteobacteria; order Arenicellales; family Arenicellaceae; genus Arenicella; species Arenicella chitinivorans. Next base: position 261,271 of record NZ_BMXA01000003.1, on the reverse strand, counting down.
GACCTCCAAAACTGGGATGGTCTTGGCTTTGTGATGCAGGCTTATCAGAAGCGCGCGCCCGCCGTAGCGCAGTGGCTAATTGCCCTCGGCCAGACAACAAATCGCCGTTTGATGGTTCGCCTAGTCAAAGGTGCCTACTGGGATGCAGAAATTAAACACGCGCAAGAACATGGTTTAAGCGACTACCCGGTTTTTACGCGCAAAGTAAATACCGACATCTGTTATTTAAACTGCGCACAACACCTGTTGGGGGCACCTGGTGCGATTTATCCACAGTTTGCGACCCACAATGCGTATACCGCAATGGCGGTGTTAAAGATTGCACTGCACTTGGAGAACACTGAATTCGAGTTTCAGCGACTGCATGGCATGGGCGAGCTGATGTACAAACATTTGCGCAAGCTGACCAGTGCTAAAGATATTTCACTGCGCGTGTACGCACCCATTGGTGAGCATGAGGACTTACTGCCGTACCTGGTCCGACGTCTACTCGAGAATGGTGCCAACAGCTCGTTTGTCAACCGGTTCCTAGACAACGAGACGCCCGCATCCGAGTTGGTGCGGGACATATACGACGAAGTCGCCGATCGTGGCACGTATCGCCACAGCAAAATCCCGTTACCGGTGAATATCTTCCATGCGGCCGGCGAACCACGCCCCAATGCCCGTGGACTCGACCTAGATGACGAACCGACACTCACAACCATTACAGCCGAAATCGAAAAACGCGCTCAGTCGCCAATGGCCGCGCATTCGATCATCGTTGGCAGGCAACGACCCGGAACCGCAGTCAGAATCTTCAACCCTGCACGCGTATCGCACGTTATCGGTGAGAGCAGTTATGCCTCGACAGAGGACATTGAACTCGCACTTCAGACTGCCTATGACTACACTAACACGTGGTCTTCGACCTCGCCTGAGGCCCGCGCTGCGATACTCAATAAGACCGCCGAGCTACTGGAAACCAACATGCTCGAGTTGATGGCAATTATCAACCTCGAAGCTGGGCGGACAATAGCAGACTGTGTCTCCGAGGTCCGCGAAGCGGTCGACTTCTGTCGCTACTATGCCTTGCAAGCCACCACCGGTAGCGCCGGTCATTCCGTAGCGCGCGGTCGCGGCGTATTTTTCTGTATCAGCCCATGGAATTTCCCACTAGCCATTTTTATCGGACAGCTCGCCGCTGCGCTGGTCGCTGGCAACTGTGTGCTGGCCAAACCAGCGGAACAAACGCCGCTCGTTGCGGTGCGCGCAATCGAGTTGCTGCTGGAAGCCGGCTGTCCGGTCGAGGCAGTACAGCTCGTTCTAGGCGAAGGCGCCGTGGTGGGGAATCTAGTAAATGCGGATCCACGCATTCAGGGCATCGCCTTTACCGGCTCGACTGAGACTGCACAACGCATCAACCAGGTCATCGCGAACCGCTCAGGGCCGACCATTCCCTTGATCGCCGAAACCGGTGGTCAGAACTGTATGATCGTGGACTCGACGGCATTGCCAGAACAAGTAGTCGATGCGGTAATCTCCTCTGCATTCCATAGCGCAGGCCAACGCTGTTCGGCCCTGCGAGTACTGTTCGTACAAGACGTCGTCGCTGATAAAGTGATCGGCATGTTGGAAGGCGCATTGCACACCGTGACTGTTGGTTCACCTGACCAGATTCAATCCGACGTTGGGCCTGTGATCGACCAGCGCGCTGCCGCCACATTGGCCAAACACATTGACTATATCGCGCCTCGCGCGAAACGCCACCTAACTGTGCCTGTCAGCATTGAAGTACTCAACACTGGTACCTATTTCACACCTCAGGTGTTCGAAATCGATGATCTCAGCCAACTTACGCGCGAGGTATTCGGCCCAGTACTGCATATCATTCGCTACAACATAAACGAACTGCCCACCGTTATCGAACAAATCAACGCCACTGGCTACGCACTCACGCTGGGAGTACACAGCCGAATCAGTGCGATGGCGCAGTATATCTACCGCAATACACACGCTGGCAATACCTACATCAACCGTAACATCATTGGCGCCGTGGTTGGAGTCAACCCCTTTGGTGGGCAAGGCCTGTCTGGCACTGGACCCAAAGCCGGCGGCCCAAACTATCTGCACCGGTTCCAATCACCATTATTGCCAATACAAAATAATTTGGAGCATAAGGTAGAAGAACTCAGCACCGGTTCGCTTGATAGCAATAATAACAAACAACTCACCTCGGCAGTTACGGGTTACCGACAGTGGGCAAAACTGGATATGAGCGCTCGTGGTGCGCGATTACGCGATGCGCTAAGCCGCAACCAACCGCAGTGGAGTGAGGCTGTCAGTCCCGCACTTGACTATCTGTGCACGCATTCTCAGCGTGAGATCGAACTGCCCGGACCGACGGGCGAAGAGAACATTTTATCGATTCATGCGCGCGGAGTAGGTCTAATACTGATCCACGGCAATGAGTCGCTGACCTCGCTCAGCAGCATCACCCATATCGTACTGGCTGCTGGAAACTCGGTTCTGTTACACGCTGAGTCGCCAGCAGGTCGTACACTCGCCATCACGCTCCACGCTGCGTTGCAAACCAGCCTGCCGGATAACACGCTGCAGCTCATGCTCGACGCGCCTTTAACTGCTTTGCTGCACGTATCACACGTTAAGTTTGCAGTCTGCCACACCACAAATCCGGTCCGTGTCGCTGCTAGGAAAGAGTTGGCAAAAAGACCGGGCCCAATCACAGCACTGGTCGAGTTTGATGATGGGGTTGTACAGACGTCGCGGCTTGATAATTATCTAAGCTACTTTATCGCTGAACGCACTAAAACCGACAACCTGGTCGCACGTGGCGGCAACACACAGCTATTCAATCTAACTGAGTAGCCCTCGCTGAGCGATGTGCTCAGTCCAACGGCACATCGGTCACGTTCTTGACTTGCTCTATCACCATATAGGTGTGCGTCTGAGCTACCCCAGGCAAGTGCACGATCTGTTGTAACACGGTACGGTAGTTTTCCATGTCATCAAATCGTACTTTTAATAAATAGTCGTAACCGCCGGCGACCATATGGCATTCAGACACAAAAGCACTCTCCATAACCTGATTTTTGAAATCCAGAAATACATCCTCGGTGGTCTTCTCTAAGGTTACTTGAATGAAGGCAACTTTGCCGTAACCCAGTAAATCCGGGTCCAGTCGCGCGGTATAGCCTGAGATATAACCTGCGGCTTCTAATCGCTTGACCCGTTCCAAACAGGGGCTCGGGCTTAGGTGGACTTTCTCGGCTAACGCCACGTTAGACATACGTCCGTCAGTCTGCAATGCCTGAAGAATCGCACGATCAATCCGGTCCAGTTTTCGATGTCGCTTGTGCGGCTCTCGGGAAGAGTTAGTCACGGCAGTCTCCGTATCTACGTTACGCCTATTCTAATCTTAGGAACGCAAATCTGCATCAAGTTTGGCTTCCATTTGCGCATGCAATTGCTGTAATTGAATGGGCGGTTCAGGGCTTAACACACTAACGACGACGATGGCTAACGACGCCAGAATAAAGCCGGGCACCAGTTCAAACATCAACGAGCTGAGTGCCTGACCTTGATAGGTGAACGGACCGTATATCCAAACCAGCACGGTCACCGCGCCAACCACAATACCCGCCAGTGCCCCCGCGCGTGTCATGCGCTTCCAAAACAAACCAATAAGCACCACCGGTCCAAATGCAGAACCAAAACCTGCCCAAGCATTACTAACCAGACTCAAAATACTGTTGTCGCGGTTTTGCGCCAGACCGATTGCCAATAACGCCACTGCGACCACCGCGAGCCGACCAACCAGCACCAGTTCCCCGGACTCGGCGTTACGTCGACAAAAGGTTTTATATAAATCCTCGGTCAGAGAACTCGAGGTCACTAGTAACTGGGACGAAATCGTACTCATGATCGCGGCCAGAATCGCCGCCAACAGAAATCCACTGATTAATGGATGAAACAAAGTCGTGGACAGAAAAATAAATACCGCTTCGGGGTCATTAAGCGTCGCACCGGTGGCCGAGACATACGCGACCCCAACTAACCCCACCATGGTTGCTCCGATGAGGGTCACGATCATCCAACTCATTCCGATTCGCCGCGCGGTCTTCATTTCCTTAACTGAACGAATCGCCATAAAACGCACGATAATATGCGGCTGACCAAAGTAGCCAAGCCCCCAACTAGCAGCAGAGATGATTGCCAGTATCGACGCGCCACCCAAGGACAGCATATTCGGATCAATCGCCAGTATTTCGGCTTTGGTAGGGGCTACGCCCCCCAACTGCATAAGCGCTACGATCGGTACCAACACCAGCGCCACAAACATAATGCAGCCCTGGACAAAGTCCGTGGTACTGACGGCCAAGAATCCACCAAAAGCGCTGTACGCGACTACCACACCGGCGGTGACCCACACACCAGTGTAATAGCTCATCCCGAACGATGTTTCGAATAGTTTTCCGCCGGCCACCACACCAGACGTCGTATAGATTGCAAAAAAAACGATGATGACAAGCGCGCAAACCAGACGAATTAAGCGGCTGTTATCCGCAAAACGTTGTTCGAAAAATTGTGGAATAGTCACCGAATCACCCGCCAACTCGGTATACACACGGAGTCTGGGGGCAACGAGCAAATAGTTGAGCCAGGCACCAATAATTAGGCCAATAGCGATCCAAGCACTGCTTAGCCCGGACACATACATTGCACCGGGCAAGCCCATCAGCATCCAGCCACTCATGTCGGATGCACCCGCTGACAACGCGGTGACTGACGGACTCAAACTTCGACCACCCAACATAAAACCTGAGACATCATTATTTGTGGATCGGTAAGCATAAAACCCGATGCCTAACATCGCCACAAAATAAATCGCTAAAGAAACATAGATACCGGTTTGCATGCGCACCCTTGAGGTTGATCATTCACTCCCACATCAAACCGGGCGGCTCAATGCAACTAATGAAGTGCATTGTACCGACTCTTTAGTGTGTGTCACCCACAAAGATTGAACCGGGCGCACCGCTAGTCACTCAAACCTCGAGTGACACGCGTTAGTGGCAACCTACTTCGGCGATTGATGATCCAGACAAGGACTCCATAGGGATGATTGCGCCACGATGCTGAATGACTTTTGCCGCCAGGGCATGACCAGCTCGGCATGCAGTCACCGCCGGCTCTCCTCGCAAGCGTGCGGCCAAATACCCAGCATTGAATGAATCACCCGCCGCCGTCGTATCCACTGGCTCAACAAGTTCGGCATCAACATAATGCGTGGCGCCATCGACTTGCGCCAGACACCCATCGCCACCCATCTTGATAACAATTTCTGCTACCCCACTGTCCCCAAGCACAGACATCAATTGTTGTTCTGATTCATACCCGAACAAGGCTGACTCGTCTTCTAATGTTGGAAGCGCAATGTGCGTGATGGAATACATTCTCTGATACGCGGCTTGGGCCTCGGCCACGCTGTCCCACAAACGCGGACGATAGTTACCATCAAAAATAATTCGTCCACCCTGATTCTGATAATCGGATAACAAGGTAAACAAATTGGCTAAACCTGCTGCCGGCAGAATTGCCAAACTAATGCCCGAAACATATACATAGTCAAATTGCCGCAGCGACTCGAAGAGCAAGTTGACGGCGTCGGAACTATCAAATATTCGGCTCGCCGGTGAGTTCTTTCGCCAGTACAAAAAAGAGCGTTCACCCTGCTCATCCACATTAATCATATACATGGCAGGCACTGAACCCGGTAGACGTTGTACCAATGCGCAATCGATGCCCTCGCCCTGCCACTGGCTTAACAACCAGTCGCTCATTATGTCGTCACTCAAGCCGGTCACATACGCAACATCAACGTGATTCCGCGCCAGATAAACCGAAGTGTTAATTGTGTCCCCCCCGTAACGCATCATCAACGGCACAGCATGCTCACATTCTGCGCCGTTGGTGTGGGACAACTCGAGCATACACTCGCCAATCACTGCAATTGAAACTGACATCACTTCTTACTCGACTGCATTAGGTTTCGCTGGATAATCTCTTAAGAGAAAAGTAATCCGCCATTGATGTCCAAATTAACGCCGGTCAGAAATGACGCCTCGTCAGAGAGCAAATAGCTCACTGTGTCTGCCACTTCTTCGGGACGTCCCTCACGTCGCAACGGCGTGCCGTTAGCCACATTTGAACGCACGTTATCATTGGTGAACGTGTCATGAAATGTAGTGCTGATCATACCCGGACATAGGGCGTTAACACGAATGCCTTGCGGTCCCAATTCTTTAGCCATAGAGCGAGTAAATGTCATCACTGCACCTTTGGATGTGGCGTACGCGGAGGCACCGGGGCCGCCACCATCGCGCCCAGCTTGTGACGCGAGATTCACGATAGACGCGCCGGCTGACATGTGAGGCACCGCCGCCTTGAATGTCAGAAACGTCGAGGTAGTGTTCAGCTTGATAACGTGCTCGAAAAAATCCAGATCCATTTCGTCCAGAGTCTTTCTCTCGACCAGGCCGCCAACGACGTTTACTAAGCCGTCGATCTTACCCCCCAGTTCCGCAACCGCTTGCGATACCAAAGCTTCCACGTCGGCTGCACTGGTCATATCACCTTTTAAAATGATCGCATGCGCTCCCATGGCCGCGAGTTCGGTTCGCAGACTTGCTGCTTGTGCTTCGCTACCAAAATAATTGATAGCCAGTTTCGCACCTTCGGCCGCCAGTTTCTTAGACACTTCGCGACCAATATCACGGACACCGCCAGTGACAAGAATTACTTTGTTTTCCAGTTTCATTGTTCTTACTTCAAATTTTTAGTTTTAGAGGAACAGAAGCTTAAGCTTCCGGTTTGAGTGGTTCGATCTTGGGGCAGAGTAGCCAAACACTAGCGACTGCAATTAACGCCAACGCCGCGCCGATCACAAACGCCGGCGTATAGTTACCGCCTGAGGTCAACCACGGCACCAACGAGGTCAGCGCAACCGCGCCTAGCTTGGCCGCCATGCCAGCAATACCTGCCAGCGTGCCGACGGTTTTACCACCGAAGAAATCACTCGGCAGCGTTTGTACGTTACCGATTGCAGTCTGAAAACCAAACAGGATCACAGCCATTAGCAAAACGGCAGTCACGGGCGATCCCGGGTTTGCCATAGCCAATAGCGTCGGTAGCATAATCAGACATCCAAGCGTAATCGCCAGCTTGCGTGTTGCGTCGATTGACCAGCCCGCCTTGATTCGATTCTGCGCCAACAAGCCGCCGAACCAGGCGCCCAACATTGCGCCAACGTAAGGCACCCAGCCGTATATCCCGATGGTCTTGACATCCATGCCATAAACCTCAGACAGATAGATCGGAATCCAGAATACAAACAACCACCAAATCGGATCGATAGCCGCGGACGCAATAATGACACCCCAACTTTGTTTGTGAGACAACAGTTCTTTAGTTGATGGGTTGTAACCCTCATCAAACTCACCATCGCCATTTCGGTCCTGGTTAACCTGTCCACTGAGAATATAATTGCGCTCTTCGTCACTGATCCACGGGTGGTTTTTTGGCGGTGCTTTTACCAACACCAGCCAAGGGATTAGCCATAACAGACCCGTTGCGCCCACGATGACAAAAATCGCTTTCCAACTGAAGTACACGGATAAAAAAGCGATCAACGGAATCGACACAATCCCACCAATGGCAGCACCAGAGTTGAAGATCCCCTGCGCTAATGCCCGCTCCTTGGTTGGGAACCATTCTGCATTGCCTTTGGTTGCACCTGGCCAGTTACCCGCTTCAGCCACACCCAAAATAGCGCGAAAAATACTAAAACTCAGTACACCGCGCGCAAATGCGTGCAGAGCGGTGGCAATAGACCATATTCCAATCGACAAAGCGAAACCGATACGCGTTCCAACCCAGTCAAAAATCCGACCAAATATTGCCTGGCCGAACGCGTAGGCAAACACAAATACCACCGAAATAAGAGCATAAATCTCTTTGCGTTCGTCGTCGCTTTTATCCGGGTACAAAGACGCTGATATTTCCGGCCACAGCACATTCAGTGATTGCCGATCGATGTAGTTAATGATGGTGGCGAGCGCAATGAGTGCGATAACCCACCAACGTAGATTGCGAATGGTCACGATTGGGTTTCCTCCAGAAAGTCTTCTCGGTGTGGGCTGAAAATATCAATTAACACACCGGCCTTTAGACATACCGCGCCGTGCATTTGATTGGGGGCGACATAGAAGGAATCACCGGCTTTGAGCCGCGTTGTTTGTCCATCGATAGTGGCCTCAAATTCGCCGCTTTCAACGTAACTGACCTGAGTGTGGGGATGATGATGCTGATAACCGATTGCACCCTCATCAAACCAGACTTTGACCGCCATGAGTTCGGGACCATAACCCAAAAACTGACGCTTGATACCATCCGCGACCTGCTCTACGGGTTGCTCGCTGGCAACCACAAAACTGGGGCTTTGATTACTTTTCCTGTTCATTGTTCACTCTGTTTAGACTGCGATTTAAGCACCACAAAGTGCCCTTGCCACTGCACTTGTCCACCGGCACTGTCCAATTGATGCTGTGTGTTTTCGTCGCCTTGTTCGGTATAGAGCAAGGTGGCTTGATGACCGTTGACCAAGTTAATGGTCACCTCGGTGTACTTATCGAGTTCACGTACCGCTAAGCCCACTACATTGGACTGCGCACCAACGGTGTACTCTGCTCGTCCGTTGTATTCGCCATGTGTCTCCAGCACCGACACAAAGACATGATCATGCGCTGAATTCACTCGATGAATAAGCGCGTGCTGGTCACGCAAATTGAACTGAGGATCATTTGCACCCAACATCGCAAACAACATCTGCTGGTCTGTTCCACCCACCGTACTGTAGGTGTAAAACCGCCCATCATTGAGCCAAGTTAGCTGCGCTAAACCCGCCGGGAACGCGGCGCGAGCGCGATCCCACAAATACTGATACCCATGCTGCTCGCCCAAAGGACTCAGAGCTTGCTTGGCGCCCTGTAATTTAAGTGTGTGCGAAATTAACTGGCCTTGGTAATGAAGCGGCAGGTCGTATTGATGGGCCCGTACGCTATTGACCTTAAATACGTCAAGAATCAGAGGATGTGTGAGCCCCTCCAACTCAAGCATGGCCATCGTGCGACGTAAAGTCGTTGTGGGGTACGCAGCGGCGATCTCAGCTGAGGTGATTTGAATGCCATCTTGCGCGGCAAAAAATCGGATATTGGGCGCATGCTGCTGACCAACTCGCCAGTCACCATTGAAGTGGCTTTGCTCATCAACAACCACGGTATTGTGCGCCACCGTTTGCTTGGCCCAAGCATTGTTCTCTGGTAAATAATGCCCACCGTATTTGGCTTCGATGTTTAAAAACCGGGCCGCACCATAGTCACTAATGATTTCGTTGCCATTATCAAAATACAGCCAGTGTAATTTATCGAAATGACCGTGCCCCATACCTTGGGATGTGTTTTTGACCACCAAAGCCTGGTGCTTACTACCCTGCCCATGGCGAAAGATACTCAAAGCGCCTTGCTGCCCATCTTGACCATCACGTAATTGCAAACTGCGAAAATCGAACGGCGTGTCCCGACCTTCATGCAATGCCTTGGCTACCGAAAACCCATAACCGGTCAACAAAATGTGGTTCTGCTGTTTTGCGATATCCAACAATTGCGTGTCGCCCGTGACCTCAAAGGCAATAGCAATACCGTGCACCAATTCGATGGTGTCAATTCCTTTGTCTTTGATTGCATCATTGATACCAAAGAACAGGCCGTTGTAACTAAGCTGAACGGCGGTTTCAATCGCCTTTAAAATCGCCCCATCGGATGCCTCAAAGATTGCGCGCTGCGGTTCATTAACCTCAATTGCTCGTGCAAATAGCACGAATGGCATCAAGGCATAACGCTGATAATAAGGGCCTTCGGTGTAATAACCATCGGGGGAAAACAATTGTTCTATCTGCGCGATAAATCCAGCTTTGCCTGATTTATCCAGCCCGAAAAGCGCTTGATCTACCAAGTGCTGGTCATCCAGTACGTAGCCGGTCATCCCCACAGCGGCAGCGGCCCAAGTACCATGATTGTGAATCTTGTTGAATGTGTCTGGTTGGCCCTCGGATAAAAAGTTGGCCACTGGACGAAGCAATGACGATTCGATCAAGTTACGCTCAGCTTCCGTCAGCGCACCCACCACGAGGTCGTAGGCCTGGATGGTATGCACCAACCAAACAGCCTCGTTCAAACTTTGCCAAAACAGTTTACCCGGCGACTGCTCCTTCTGCTTTGGATGCAGTGGAAGCGTCGGGTAGAGTTCTGCATAGGCAAGTAACACATCACGAACATAGTTGGCGTAACGTTTCTTTCCAGAAAGTTGATACAACAATCCAGCGTCCAACATAAGTTGGTAATTGCGTTTATGCTGCTCGTGCGTATACCCGCCTCCGGCATCAACCGGTTTAGGCACAATAACACCCAGCTCAATGCTGGTGTCGGTCTTAACCTGTAGATCGTCAAAGGCCTGCTTTGCTTTTGGCACGGTATGCAGCTGCGAACGCATCGCAACTACTTCTTGTGCGGACATCGTGAGTCCTGGGTGTGGGCCGGCCAACGCCAAACTGCCCGCGCCCAGGAAGCTCACGACGAGCCAAGCAACCAAAGCTATGATTTTAAATTTACTCACAACCACCCCCTACTCACCAGATTGATAGACATTGCCACGCAACTCAGCCGTATCAATCTGATCGCTGTATAGCTCACGGATCTGTGTTTTTGGCGTGGCGACAAACCGGTTATCGATCAACTTAGTAACTGGCTCACCAACCGTGTGGTTAATTGTGATCGGTGCACTCTCTATGACCTTATTGTCTTGCAAGTGAGCAACTTGGACACCATGCAACAGAACTGAGCTCGCTGACTTATTGCGTTTTCCGGTGCCCACCTTGTTTAAGGTTGATTGAGTCATGGTAAAGTGCGGCCCAAAGGTGCTTTCATCCGTACCTCCACGATAATAATCGACCACATCGCCGTCGATTGTGTCGAACACGACGTTATCAATAGTCACGTACTCGGCGTTGTAGATCCCGAAGTCTTCGTACTCGTGATCCAGTCCCAATATCGCGCCGGTGACATTGCTAAAACGAGAGTTTGCCAGGCGAATACGTTGTGCGAATGTACCTTTAGCGACAGTGAGAAAATTAAATGAGTGATTCACGTTTAAATCAACAACCTCGCTGTTCTGTACAACCAACTCATAGTTATTGAGCATCGACCGGCGTTGCGTTCGCACTACGCTGTTTCCTGCGCTATCAGGGGCCGCGCTCCCAGATATGCGAACACCATCCAGTTTAAGGCTGCCGCCTTCGCCCAGTTCAAATAGCGCCGCACGCTCGTAGCGGATCGTCACATTACCCGGCGCTTGCGCTTGAACCGTAATCGCCTTATCTAAATGGATAATGCGACTAATCTGATACTCACCCTCTGAAAGCAACAACACATCCCCATCACTGGCATTTCGCGCAGCGGTTGCCAACGTATCCAGCCCGGGGCGTACCTGATGTGTCGCACCATGATCGAATCGTGGTTTTTGAGTAAGCTTTGGATACCAGTCCACTCCAGTTTGCGACTTATCTAACACGGTTAGATCACGACTGACACCATAGGTCTGCGTGCTACCGTCTTCGCCCTTCGGGTATTGCAGCCCGTTCGCCGCAGCCGCTGGATTAATTTGTCGAACAACGAATCCATCAGCCAATCGCTGATCAACCGCAGTATTGATCAAATTGTTTTCCCAAGTGATGCCACTGACATCATCGTAGATGGTAAATGGGTCTTGTTCTGACTCCACATAAATCAAATTATTCTTGAACCCTGTCCGCACCGGCACAGCTGTGCGTTCAAAATCGCTGCCTGCGGCAATTTGAATGTGATCTGAGTTCACAAAGGTGTTGTTCTCGATCACGGAATCTTCCACCTGGTGATACCGATTTATCTTTGAATTCGGCACCCCGTTCATCACCACTAACGCGCCGCCGAAGCGATAACCTTTAAGGTCTTGTAAATAGTTGTTTCGTACGGTTTGGCGCTTATTGATAACGCGAATACCGCCGGTATGATCTGCACCGTTGCCAAGAAACACATTCTTTTCTACCAAGGTGTCGTTGCCATGGCGCATCGTCAGCGTGCCTCGCGATTGGTAAAATACATTACCAATGAATTTATTACCGCCCGCTTTGTTTGAGATGATCTCTAACTCACCATCACATCGATCAAAGTAGTTGTTCTCCACGACCGTGTTCGATTCAGTCAGTGAATAGTGGCTGGTTCCGATCCGCAGTGTTTCACCACCATTGGAACCTAAAATCGGGCGCGGACCAAAGTAGTTGTGATCAATACGATGGTGGTTTTGCTGACTGGCCGCAGAATTGAGCCGGACTGCCAAAGTCACACCACGAGTGCTTTTACCCACAAGGTGATTATGATCAAAACGATTGTGCTTGCCATACAGCATTACCCAACTCTCGTTTTCATACCGTTCAGGATTATTAAATCCATCAATCACCGTAGCGGTAACGCGTGAATTGTTTGCCACGTGTTGTTCGTCTCGGCGAAAGGCGATTACACTGCTCGTTGGCGTGTAACCATTCTTGAAAACCAACCCCGAAACTTCGAGGTATTCACCCGCCAATCGCAGATTTGACTGACCAGTGATAAACACTTTACCTGGTGTCTGTGCCGCCAACCGTATGGGTTTGTCGGCCGTGCCTAGCGCTTCAAACAGGATCTCAAAATCAGCCCATTCTCCGTTCTTGAGCAGAATAGTATCGCCTGGCTGCACCTCATTGAGTGCGACTTGGTACGCAGCGATGTCGTCTACCAACTTCGTTTCTGCAATCACCGGGCTTGTGGATAGCGCAAGCAAAACAATAATTGCGAATGTAATTTTCTTCACGTGGACTCTCGATGTTTAACTAAAACCTGGACTTACTTGTTTGCTCGCCGTAAAAAAGCAAAAGGGTGCCACCATGACAACAGCACCCTTTTGCTCAGGCTCACATCACGAGATCAAAATCGATACGTAGCACCGATGGTAATCCGACGATCCGTTAAGCCTTGAAAGCACAAAAGTGCACCCTCATTCACACACGACTGCGTCACTTCTTCCTCGGTCAGATTGACTGCCTCTATACCGACATTTAGGTTCTCGTTGACATCATAACTAATGCTGGCGTTCAACTGACCACGATCTTCTTGCACCACTGGAAAGCCCCATGGAAAGCTCGAAGTGCTACCAAAATCCTCTGATCGGTATGCTTCACGCCATGTATAGCGCATTCTGGCCGATAAACCGTACTTCTCGTAGTAGAGCGTAAAGTTGTACGAGTTTTCAGATAGGTCAATCAATTGTGCACGTAGATCTACATCAGTGTTGCCCAGCGATTCAAACACATCGCTCGCACGACTGGTCGCACTCAGATAAGAGTCACCGCCGCTGAACTCTTGGATGGTGTAGTTCGCGATCACACCAAAGCCAGACGCCCAACCAAGTTGGTCTTCAAAATCAGCCAAGTCGTATTGAAACGCGAATTCGAAACCATCTTGCGTGGTTTCACCGGCGCCGTTAATTGTTTGCGATGAGGGCACACATACACCCACACCAACCGGGCCAAACACATTGATATCCGCGATCGGATTGAAAATCCCACCTTGCTCACACGGGGCAGTGATATCTCGAAAGCCAGTGACTGGATCCTCGAACGGGCTTTCCTCGTTGCGTACGAACAGACCGGTACGTTTCTTGTTGAAATAGCCAACACTGAACACACTTGATGGTGCAAAATACCATTCAGCTGAGACATCAAACGAAGTGACCTCTTCTGGCTCCAAGGCCGGATTTCCTAACTCCACCGCCGGATTTGGGCTGGTGCTGAAAGTAAACGCCGATGATAAATCATCAAAATTTGGTCGACGAATGTCTTTACCCCAGCCGGCACGCACAACCAAGTCGTCACGCACATTGGCTGCCAGATTAATTCTAGGCAACACAAAGTCGTACGAGCTCGTTGACGATGTGGGCGACACCACACCATTTAACTCCGCAAAGGCATTAGACGTGATATCGGTCTCAAGATATCGAACACCCACGTTACCACGGAAGATACCCGCTTCGAAATTCGCCTGCGCATACAAGGCATTCGTCTCTTCTTCAATATCGAAGAACGCGCTGGTACTGGATGTTGGTGAGCTGATCGGCTCTCGGTCCGAACCGGTAATCGCATTGTTGGCCGCAATAGCAGAGTTCAATACTGCGAGCACGGCTTGCGGGTCTGAGTTAACCAGTTCAGGGTCAATCACCAGAAAATCCGGCACATACAACTCACGGCCATCCGCCTCGTTGAAATTATTAGGCCCTGCAGTCAGGACACTGGAAAACAGATTTCCTCGTGGCGCATCATCCAACGATCTCAGACCCACACTTGAGGTGATCTGGTCACGCAAACTGGACGTTTCATTGCGTCGAAACCCGAAGTCTAGTGATGTTATTCCGGACCAATCTAGGTCAAGAGTAAAATCAGTTCGAAATGCATCTTCCGCATTCTCTGCTCGATTTTGCGATTGTTGAACATCCCGCAGGACAACATTCGCCGGATCAAGCAATTGCGCGGTTGAAGGTCCCCCTTCGGCATTTTGTGCAATGCCCCAAGTCAGCGAACCACCAGTCAAATCATAAACGAACGGCGTGCCATTCTCGTTCGACGAGTTAGTTGGCGCGTTCGGGTTGATAAAGTTAAGTGTCGTATTAAAACTTGGCGTGGATGTATCATTGCTGGACGTCGACAGCTCAAACTTTGCCGTTAGTCGATCAGTTATGTGCCAGTCCGTACCTAAACGGAATATTTCACTCTCGGAAATACGCGAACCCGTATCGCCGGAGAACCGCAGATTTCCGTCACCACCCCCTTCTTCAATTGGAATGATGCCAGTCAATGCAGCTTGAATCGAACCAAGATTCTGTACGCCATTAGACCCTTCAAGAGAACCAAAATTAACGGTTTCAAACGTGGCTGGCGCGGCGACATTACGCAGATCAGAGATCCCGGACGCTTGAATGCGTGAGCTCTCTTGCAGGCGTTCCTGGTCATTAATAATCGCATCGAGATAAAACTTCACATCGTCGTTGGGTGCCCATTCCAGGGTTCCAGCGAAGTTGGTCGTTTCATACTCGAGGTTGTCGTAATCCTGGATTAGGAATTGGATCGGCATAAAGTCAAAACTTTGCGCGCTGGCTGCACCACTGTCAGCAGCAACCAAGTTATCTCGGTCAGCACGAGGGCGAAATGCCGTTACGTCCTGTTCAGAATAACTCGCACTGGCCACGATACCCCAGCTACCCGCGTCATTCTCCCAGTTAGTACCATAAGTGCCAGACAAACGCGGCGTAAAGGTGCTGTCCGTGGAAAGACTACTGTTTTCACCCTGAACGCGAACAACAGCAAGCGGCTCTTGTAATTCCAAAGGACGGATGGTACGCAGATTAATGGTGCCGCCAACAGACCCTTCGATCGTTTTAGCCTCAGGGGCTTTAGTGACTTCCACGGCTGCGATAATCGCGGCGGAAACGTCTTCGAAATCAATCCCGCTGCGACCGGAACCGGAACCAACCGTTGAAACGCCATTGATTTCGGTTCGATTTGCATTGGTACCACGAATCTGAACGCCCGTACCAACACCCGCCTCACGGGTAATTTGAATACCGGTGACATTCTCGAGCACCTCGGCTAAATTTTGGTCAGGCAATTTACCGATATCTTCAGCACGAATAACTTCGACTAAATTGTCGGACTGACGCTTTTCTTCCAACGCGCCACGCAGCGAACCTCGAATACCGGTTACGACAACTTCCTCTATTACCTTTTCTCCATTCTGTGCCGAATCGGATTGCGCAAATGATGTGGTGACTTGAGAAACCCCAAGCATAGCCGTGATCGCACTCGCGACCACCGTCTTTTTAGTCCACAACCCACATCCCGGCTGTGCGACTCTCCTCGTGTTTGATGTCATTGTATTATTCTCGTTGTTGTAATTTTGTCTTACATGCCATCCTCCGATAGCACAAATAATACTGACAAAATATTAAAACAATTACAACCAATATCCACACGATTGTCGAATATATAGTATGACAATATCGTCTTACAATGAGCTTGATCGAATATTACTAAACAATATCAATCTCTTAGGTGACTTTCACTGATCAGCAGACCGCCCTCTTCACCGATCTATTAGCCATAATGTCAAACAAAAACCGTGGAATTTGAAAGAAATTGTCTTACAAAGAGAAAGTTGGTGCTATAGTTAGCGAATTGAGTTTCGACCGGTTGCGGATGCTATGGCCAATAAAAAACGACTTTATCTCTCTGTATTCAAAGAAATCTCTAGCCTGATCCAATCAGGGGAGTTTCCGGTGGGCAGTCGGTTACCGACTGAACGCGAATTGTCTGAACGTTTCAATGTCAGTCGACCTACCATACGTGAAGCGATTATTGCCCTTGAAGCAAAAGAAAAAGTTGCTGTGAAACCAAACTCTGGTGTTTACGTATTGGATAACAACCCAACCAACGATGATTTCAGCCGCGGAATCAGTGCGTTTGAATTGCTGGAAGCCCGAGTTCTGATCGAAGGCGAAGCTGCCGCCTTGGCCGCCAGAATGATCTCCGAAGATGAACTGAAGGAACTCGCTGCTGCATTAAACGACCTTGAGGCCGAAGGCGTCGAAGACATCTCGTCGTCCGGTGCCGACCGACGGTTTCACAAGGTGATTGCAGAAGCAACGCACAACCGTGTGATCATGAAGCAGATCCAGTACCTCTGGGACATTCAGGAAAACATCGACTACATTCACCATGCCCATCAGTCTGTGTGTGCGGCAGACGCCAGTACCCGCATTGCCGACCACACCGCAATTTACGACGCGATTGCCGATGGCAAC
Organism: Arenicella chitinivorans; assembly: GCF_014651515.1. NCBI lineage: Bacteria > Pseudomonadati > Pseudomonadota > Gammaproteobacteria > Arenicellales > Arenicellaceae > Arenicella > Arenicella chitinivorans. The sequence continues at coordinate 244,234 of NZ_BMXA01000003.1, read as the reverse complement.
GCATCGGAAGCCCGGCGTGCCATGCGTAGTCACTTTTCGGACCTATTAGAAGCCATGCATGACGCATCTGAACGCGAGGCAGTTGAAGAAACCCGCCGCAAAGCAGCACAACTCAGAGAGCGGTTTTCAATTGGCGAAGTGGTCAACTTTTAGTGTGTCTAAGTGAATTCGGCAATAACCTCTAAAAAGTCCCGACCAAATTTTTCCAGCTTCACCTGACCCACACCATTGATCGATAGCAGCTCCTGGTCATCGGCCGGTCGATATTCCATCATCTCCATCAACGTGGCATCGTGGAACACATGAAATGGCGGCACCCCCAATGCGTCGGCCAGCTCTTTTCGACACGCCTTCAGGGCCTCCCACAAATCATTGTCAGCAACGGCCACCTGTGTTGACGCACGACGGGGTCGATTGGGTTTGACGTTCATGGCATCCTGACGCAAGAACAGCGCCACTTCTCCGCGCAACAGCGCGCGGGCTTTTTCGGTCAACTGGATTGCACCATAGGCTTGTTCGTTCACGCTCAAATACCCCTGAACCAAGAGTTGGCGAATGATCGAACGCCACTGTTGATCGCCCAGATCCACCCCAATACCAAACGTACTGAGGCTGTGGTGACCAAACTGCGCCACTTTGTCGGTCTTCTTACCACGCAGCACATCAATGACGTGCCCGGCTCCAAACCGCTGGCCTGTGCGATAGATATTGGACAACAGTTTCTGCGCCGCTTCCGTGGCATCCCAAGTTTTGGGGGGATTCATACACACATCGCAGTTTCCACATGCGGTATCACTTTCCTCACCAAAATACCGTAGCAATGCGCGACGCCGGCAGGTGGTTGATTCACACCACGCCAACAAGCTGTCAATCTTCGCACGCTCAATACGTTTAAACTGCTCATTGGCTGACGAATCCTGAACCATCTTGCCGATCCGCACCACATCCTGTAGACCGTACACCATCCAAGCGACGCTGGGTTGGCCATCTCGACCCGCACGACCCGTCTCCTGGTAGTACGCTTCCAGACTTTTGGGCAGATCCAAATGCGCTACAAAACGCACATCCGGTTTATCAATGCCCATCCCAAAAGCAATGGTCGCCACCATGATCACACCCTCTTCGCGCAGAAAACGCTGCTGATGGGCTTGACGCTCCTCGGCGCTTAAACCAGCGTGGTAGGGCAGCGCCTTGAACCCGCGCCCAGCCAGCCAGGCCGCAATGCCATCCACTCGGTTGCGCGACATACAATAGACAATCCCAGCCTGAGATTTAAAGTCCTGTAAAAACGCCAGTAACTGCGCTTTAGCGTCGCCTTTCCCCTTCACGACATAACGAATATTAGGACGATCAAAACTACTGACAAACACTTCAGGTTGATAAAGGTCCAACCGCGCAACAATTTCATCGCGTGAGCGTTGATCAGCGGTCGCGGTCAGCGCCACTCGTGGCACACCGGGAAATGCGTGACGCAGCACATTTAGCCCCAGATAGTCTGCACGAAAATCATGCCCCCACTGCGAGACACAATGCGCTTCATCAATCGCGATCAACGAAATAGGGATATTAACCAAACGATCTAAGGTAGCATCCTGCAATAGTCGCTCGGGGGCTATATACAACACATCTAACTCCTGGTCATGTATCGCACGCAGTGTTAGACCTGCCTCTTCGCGAGACAACATTGAATTGAGATAGGCGGCACGGATGCCCAGTTGTTGTAATGCGGACACCTGATCCTGCATCAACGCGATTAGCGGCGATACCACGATGGCCATCCCAGGGCGGACCAAACCGGGAATTTGATAACACAGAGACTTTCCACCACCGGTTGGCATTAACACCAATGCATCGTGCCCAGAAAGCACCGTATTAATGATCTCACGTTGCGACCCACGAAAGGCCGCGTACCCAAAGGTATGTTTTAAAATATCTTCCGCACGGTTTATCATAATGATCCGTATTATTGATAGTGTTTCAGTGCGCTCATCGGAGCACGAGTATGCCGCTTGCACGCACTGTATTCAAGGAGAATTATGAGTCGCTGGCGACCACCCCAACCTCGATCAACCGCCATCATAACCCCAGAAGGTTATGCGGCATTAGAGAAAGAAATTAAAGCGCTCTGGGCCAAACGCCGTATCGTGAACGACGCGCTCGCCGCTGCTGCCGCGGAGGGCGACCGTAGCGAGAATGCAGAGTACATCTACCGCAAGAAAGAGCAGGCAGGCATCGATCGACGCATACGCTATTTGCAAAAACGGATGCCAGACCTGCAAGTGGTATCTCAGGTCGGGGATCACAGCAGGATATTCTTTGGCGCGCGTGTCGAGCTCGAAGATGAGCAAGGTAAGCTGCATCAGTACCGAATCGTCGGTCCAGACGAAACAAACACTGCTGCTGGCGATATCAGTATCGATTCACCGCTGGCTAAATCTCTGCTAAAAAAACAAGTCGACGATGAAATCAGCATCAATATTGCCGACAAGCCTGTTCACTATGTGATTTTGCAGATTGACTACGTCTGACAGCCTCAATTGCAACGAAAAACTGTCTTGATTTGGCGTCAAATTTATTAAAATTTCGTTACAGGTGTAAATTAGTCGTGTGAAGTTGGTTTTTTTTTGGTATAAAGGAGACGTCGACGCGGAATGAACGAGCCGCTGAGACATGTTGTTTTTCATTTGAAAACCAAGCTAAATATACCCCACCCCTACACTATTTAGTTTGTTTTAAGCGCTTCGGCCCTAAACCGAAGCGCTTTTTTTATGCCTAGTTGTACTGCCTATCAGACCCGTTAAATACCATAGACAAGCCGATCCATCAGCCGGTTTTTGCCTTCCATCTTTAGCAAGGCTGCGACAATCAAGCTCGCGCCTACGACGCTAACTAGATAATAGATCCAAGGCTGAGTCTGGTGAATATCCCAGCCCTTGAGGAGAAACATCGGCACCACATGCCACAAGTAAATCGGCAGCGACACTCGCCCCATGGCGACCAGCGTATTACTCATCAAACCACGCCGCACAGTCTTGTTCGCTTTGGCCGACAGACGTGTTTGAATCCACTTGATGCTGACCAAAATCAACACACAATTCATCATTAACCACGCACCACCCTTAAGCACCGACTTCTCAGGCCCGATATGCATCAGATAGACCGCAGCGCTGATCAAGATAATGGCCGGTGGAATCGCGTTAATCACCGTCATAGACCGCAACCAGCGCACACCCGCGTCTGTACGCAGCCATGCACCCAACAAGAAGAAACTGAAAAAGTAGACAACTTTTTTGCTCACCAACAGCGCGACGATATGGGGCAGCGAAACACCAGCGAACATACTCCAGACTGCGGTGATAAACACGCTGCCCAGCAGCGCTAAGATCAATGGAAAACGCAGTTTGAGCGCCAACCAAAACCCAAACACCCACAGAATCAGCGTTGGGACAAACCAGAGGTGATAATAAGGCGTAACCAGATAACCCAACACCAAGCTTGAACTAAAGCGCCCTTCCTGTTGCGCATGCAAAAGCAGGATTCCGGTGAAGCAAGCAAAGGCAATTAAAAATGGCAATCCGACTCGCCACCAGTATCGCGCACCGACGGCGATCAATGAACTGCTGGCCAGTTTATCGGGGTTGAGTAGATAACCCGTCAGTCCAATAAACAGCGGCATATGGAACGCATAAATCGCGTAGCGCACAAACTGTTCATGCACTGAGCCAAGCACAATATGCCCAACAATCACCAACAAAATGAGCCATCCGCGCAACAGATCCACGCGCGGATTACGAGCTGTAATAGGAGGGCGATTACTCATACGCGAATTGTGAGCTTTCTGATGAGCAAGTGCAACCAGTCACGCCAAATCGCGGCCCTAACCTTGGTGCTTAAATCAGCTTAAACTGCCTCAACGATCATCGCGATGCCTTGGCCACCACCAATACACAATGTCGCCAAACCATATTTGCCACCGACTCGATGAAGCTCGTAAATAAGCTTTGTCAGAATCACGGCGCCGCTGGCCCCAACTGGATGACCCAAAGCTATTGCACCCCCATTCGGATTGGTTTTGTCTGCTGGGAAATCAAGCTCTTTGGCCACCGACAACGCCTGTGCAGCAAATGCTTCGTTGGATTCAATCACATCCAAGTCAGCTACCGACAAACCCGCCCGCGATAAAGCCATCTTAGTTGCGCCGACAGGGCCAATCCCCATGATTTCGTTTGGCACCCCACAGCGGCCATAGGACACCACGCGCGCCATCGGCTTCAAACGCTGCTGTGTCACCTGCTCCTGCGTTGCAAGCACGACCATTGCTGCGCCGTCGTTGATACCAGATGCATTGCCCGCGGTGACTGAACCTCCGTCTTTGAACACTGCTCGCAAGCTCCCCAGTCGCTCAGCCGTGGTGTCCGCCCTCGGATCCTCATCGGTGTCGAAGACCACAGAGCCTTTGCGCGTGGCGATTTCATACGGTGTGATTTGAGACGCAAAATGACCGGCCTCAATGGCAGCGATCGCACGGTGCTGTGACGCAAGCGCAAACGCGTCTTGCTCTTCTCGAGATATCACGTATTTCTCTGCCAGATTTTCAGCAGTAATCCCCATGTGCCCCACACCAAACGGGTCGGTCAAACCGCCCGTCAATTCATCTTGAATCGTGCCATCGCCCATCCGTTGCCCCCAGCGGTTGGTCGTCAATAGATGCGCGGCGGAACTCATCGACTCCGTACCACCGGCAACGGCAACACCGACTTCACCCAGTTGCAGTTGTTGGGCTGCAAATGTGACTGCCTCCAAGCCCGAACCGCACAAACGGTTCAGGGTGAGCGATTGCGTATGGATTGGCAACTCAGCCTGCAGCGCCACACGTCGTGCCATATAGGCATCTTTAACATCGGTCCGCATGACATGCCCGACGACATTGGAGCCGATTGAATTGATGTCCACACCAGCGCGCTTTACGGCTTCACGACTTACGTGAGCGCCTAAGTCCGCGGGCGACACTCCCTTCAAACTGCCACCAAAACTACCGATTGCCGTGCGCACGGCACTGACGATAAAGACTTCGTTCAACATGAAATACTCCAAATTTTGTATGGGGGACCGAAATGATACTGCAGCAGATAGTACCAATCCGCTCACACGGTGACCACCTAACAAACAACATGATCACTATTTGTTTATGTTATCGTCGCGTCATGAAACGTACGCTGCCGACTATCTACCTGCTGACCTGTTTAAGTATGCTCGGAGCATGCGATCGGCCGACACTGGATTCGAAAACGAAATCGCAGACTCACAATAAAGAGTTGCTGACCCCGAATGGCCAAGTGCCGATGCCACACCGTGCCACACCGGTGGTGACGTTGCCTGAAACAGACGATAATCACGATCCGTTACCAATCCAACACTCCAATATTCGAACCTGGTTATCAGACGGCAACCTGGCACAGATCAAAAACTATGTTTTATCACACTATTCGGCACTCTCCAGTTCTGAACTCAATGCGATTAAACAACAATTGTTGGCCATCGATGTTACCCAACCCAACGCTCTGGATCGGCTGGCCCTCACCGCTGAGTTATTTGACGACAACCTAAGCTGGCAAGCCTATGCGCGACACGCCGAACGTGATCGCCACTGGCACGAGGCACATAAGGCATACCTTCGCTTAAGCCAGCTCGAGGTCGAGCCGGATGCTCAAGAAGCGGCTTTCTCTGCGTTAGTGCGCACCAGCGCCTATCTGCGCAACGAATTAGAACGTAACGGAGATCTCTCGGGCATCCAGCTGTTGTATCAGCAGTTGGTAGATTTGCATCCCGGCGTTACTCGATTTCGTTTGGAATTGGCGCACGCCAACCTGCATTTAGGCGACCTGAATCGAGCCCGTCTGTTGTATGAGGAATTACGTTACGACCCCGATTTTGGTGCCATTGCCGAGCACGCGCTCGACACAATTGAACGCAAGTCAAGCGACCAAGCTCGCAATGATGAAGTCGAGGTTCCGCTGGAAATTCAAGGGTCAAGTATGCTGGTGCGCGTGTCACTCAATCAACAACCAACTACTCTGCTGCTCGACACCGGGGCCTCGATTACCGCACTTAGCAAAGCAACGATTCGTGCCCTGAACTTACCCCCTACCGGGCAAAAAATTTGGTTGGCTACGGCCAACGGGCAGCGCCAGGCTTCAGTTTACTCTCTGAATCAAATAACCTTGGGCCAGTTTACCTTGAACCGTGTGTTAGTCGCCGAAATTGACCTTGAGCACTATGACGGCCTGCTCGGAACCGACGTACTCAGCGCGCTTGCTCAAGAATACGATTATCGACTCGAAAACAACCCTGGCAGATTAGTCTTCACCCCCAAACGCTAGGCCAAGACCGAGCTCACAACTGGGCAAACAAGCGATCATCTTCCAGAATCAGAAGCTCTTGCAACTCCAGCTGATATGCGTCACCGGTGTCGTTTACCGCAGTCATGTGTACTGATGGCACGTCGCGATACCAATCCTGGCGATCACCCAAGACCCCAATCGCCAATACCGTCACGGCTGTCGTGGCCAGCAATGGATTCCACCAACGACGAACCGTAGATTTGCGTGCCTTAGCACTGGGCTGCTCCAACTGGCGAGGTACGCTCTGAGGCAGATGACGCGTGCGTTCAAGTATTTGCATTTGCAGCGATGCTGCATCAGGCACATCCTGACTGCTCTGCTTGATTAACATTTCAATGGTAGAGTTTGACTCGCTCATACGCCCCCCGTTATTGACTCAATATATTACGCAGCAATGGGCTATCTCTACGCTGCTTAGATTGTTCCACGGCCAACTGCTGCGCTAGGTTTCGCTTGGCGCGGATCAATAAGGACTCGAGCGCTTTAACGCTGACCCCAAGAACCTCGGCGGCTTCTCGCTGAGGCAGTTCAGATTGCACCACAAGCGTGAGCGCATCACGTTGCGCACTCGGCAGCTCAGCGATCCAACGGCGTAAGGAATGACGTTGCCATTCCGTATGTTGACGCTCTGCAACCGTGTCAGCTACATCCTTCGTTGCTGAGTGCGACTCCATAAACGTCTCACCCACGGCGCGATCGAATTCAGCCGGCTCGACCGTCGCGGTTTTAGCGCCGCGACGAAGTTGGTCGTGACACGCGTTAAGAATCACACGATAAAACCAGGTTGTGAACTTGGCTTTGTCCGGTCGCCACATATGCGGTCGGACCCACAAGTTTACAAACGCTTGCTGTACGACATCTCGTGCGTCTTCCACGCTCCCCAGCGTTCGATAAGCCAGCGCGAAAAACTGGTCCGTGTAGCGGGTAACCAATTGCGTAAATGCATCATGGTTACCCGACCGAATCAGCTCAAACAAACGCCGATCATCAAATTGGGCGTACGCCGACATTCAAACAGACCGATTATTCGCTGTCGCCTTCAGCTGCCTTACGCGCTGCTTTTCGTTCAGCGCGCATTTTCTCTCGCATTTCACGGTGTTTCTCACGCATGATCTTCCCGGCTTCTTTTTGTTCCTCACGAGTTACATAGCCATCGCCATTGAGATCCATGTTTTTGAAGCGTTGCTCAGCGTTGGCGAGATACTCAGACAAATCGATCTGACCATCTTCATTGGTATCCACCTTCTTCATCATGTACTCATGCATACGATCACGCTTCTTTTTGTGATGCTTCAACTCATGATGTCGCGGAGGACCGTCTGGAAAATCTTCAGCGGCTTGTTCTTGTGCAAACGTTGGCCCAGTCAGAGCAACCGACAGGCCAGCTAGGACACTTACGACATTAAATTTTTTCATGGATAAACTCCTTAATTAATTGCTTGTGTATTAGTTTAACGTTGCAATTCACTGTTTCCTGCGCAAAAAGTTCAGTTTTTTCCCATTTTACGCTCAACAAAAAGCGTGCGAAAATGCGGCGTTGAATTAGTTTGCTCTCGATCAAATATGCCACGCCTTGCACTACAGCGCCCTGAGCTCGACCCCAGCCACGTTACGCAACTCGAAAACACAGGTAGAGTACGGGTGCCTAACCTGTTTACTGAAGAGGCTGCCAACGCTATCCACCGAACTCTCCAGCACGAGACCCCTTGGCACTTAGCATACAGTGGTGAAGCCGGGACTGCGCATGCACTGGATGCCTTTGAGCTTGAGACACTCAGTGAGCAGGAGGAGTCAGCGATTTATCAAGACGTGTATTCACGCGCGTCTGACGAATATCAATTTATCTATAAATTTTATCCCATCATCAATGCCATCTTACGCCAACAACTTGATGAACAGGCGATGTTGTACCAAATAGCAACGTTCTTAAACAGCAGCGAATTTTTGAACTATGCCCGAGCACTTACTAAAGATAAAAGCTTAGTGAAAATGAATCCAAGCGCGACGTGTTATCAAAAAGGGCATTTTTTAAATATACACGATGACTTTGGTGATAAACGCGAAGCCAACCCAAGCGGACAGCGAAAGTATGCCGTCGTATTTAACTTCTGTCCTCACTGGTCTCCAAACTGGGGCGGCGGCACCAATTTTTTTAATGGACCAAATGAGAATGCGTCTGAGACTTGGTATCCGGGGTTTAATACCATGACACTGTTTCGAGTCCCAGTTCTGCACAGCGTCTCGCCCGTGGCCCCCTTTGTGAACGCAAACCGCTATTCAATCACTGGCTGGCTCAGATCTGATCCTGCAATTGCGCGGCCAGATCTGGATTGAGACGTTAATCAAGCTTGGCGTAGGTATCGAGCGAAAGCAATGCAACCAGGGGCGCAGACCAGTCCATTACGGCGTCGATTTGACCACCGTATGCGTCCAGTAGCGCTTGTTTCTCGATCCGCTTTTGCTCGGCAGAATACTTGGCCTCACTGTTTTTCGCATCACGTTGAAAAGTGTCTGATTGCGCGAGCGCTTGCAACTCAGCCGACGCTACCGGTTGCTCAAAATGCTTAACCATCTGAGCTAATGTTTCCGGGGTCTGCAGTAAAAAGTCAGTCATCTCCAGTAACAGAATTCGACGACCGTTTGCACCACGCAGGTGCTGCTCAATTACCGACATATTGGTTAACCAAATCAACGCGCACACCTGCAAAAAAGTGAGTTGGTTGACGGGCTGTATGCGGCCTAGAAGCAAACTAAAGTCAGCATCTTTTAAGAACTGCTGTAGTAACCATGGCATTTTTTCGCGTGTTTCTGCGGGCTTCTTTAGGTTCGAGACCAAAAAGTCTTTCAACCCTGAGTACATATACACAATCTTGCTCGCGGGGAGATAATCGAGCGTATCGGAGATGAGATTATTCGATACATTGGTAGCCTTTACCACCACATTATGGCCTGATCGATAACGCTTAGCTAATAATCGGTTAGCGGTTAAAAACATCGTTCGCCACCGCTCACCCTGAGCAAGCTCACCGGCATGATCAGATCGCTTAATGTCTGCCAATCGCCGCAAAATCCACGGCTCCTTCAAGCTAATGAATTGAGGCAACTGATCCAAACCACGCGCCATTAAGGTCGAGCATACGAACGCATGATGAAAGATGTAGTGAACTGCTGGTCGAACCATATCGTGGTTCGCCTCCAACGATTCCACCTGACCGGCATCCAGATAGAAACTCGCTTGCGCAAGCGGTTCGGCACGAATATCAATGAATGGACACAACCGCAAGTTCTCTTCCGACATCATCAAAAACTTATATCGACCTGCCAACGGTTCAATATCAAAAACATAGAACTCAGGATCGAATAATAAATTCGGAATAGCAATTTCGGTTTGCGAGGGGGTTAATTTCATAATTCGTTGCTGACTTTATCTGCGTAATCCGATTCGTGACATTTGGGCTCAACTAGACTGATACACCGGCGGCCAATAGAGATGCACTCAATGGCGCCAGCTGGCGCTCCCAATTGACCCACTTCTGCACCGAGCGACGGTGCATTGCCTCTCTGACTTGCACTGAGCTAGCGGTTGCACTCGCGGACTGGTTGGTGTGAAAATCGAAGCAAGCCTGCTCAATCGGCAACTCAAGTTTATCCAACAGCCGGGCAATTTCTCGCTGCGGTTCTGTCACGAGTGCCTCGTAGTTCACTGACGTTATCCGTTCTCCTAAACTCGCGAGCCAATGGCGTCTTAACCGATCATAAGCAAGGTAATAATCCGCTAGATGATCCAAACGATATGCAAAGTTGAAATACGGCTGTTTAAATAATGCGAAACACGCATCCATCGGATGTCGATCAAGCAAAACAATTTTTGCGTTCGGAAATGCCGCACAGATAAACCCAAGGTTTTTAAAGTTGAGCGGGTATTTATCGACGAAATATTGCGCTCCATCGAGTCGATATCGAACTAGATCACTGTACGTTTTTGCCACCTCTCTGAGCGAGGTTTCAGCCACGCGGGTCAGATCAGCAACGGTCAAATCCGGGTTGGTGTAGTCTGTCGATTGAATAGCCTGACGTAGTGCAATTGGCAAAAAGAAGGTCTCGTCAGCGCTATCCACATTCGAGTGGCTACTCAAAATACGTTCGACCAAGGTAGTGCCGGTCCGCGGCAATCCAACCACAAAAATCGGGGTTAGCTCATTGTCTTTCGAAGCGCTCGATGTGACATGTTGCGCACACCAGTCTCGACTACAGAGTGAAGGAAGCGCATCCAAGGGTGCCGTATCTTGACCGATCTGATAACCCGACGCGCTGGCCAGTCTCACTGCTGCCGCACCGGCACGTTGATAACAATCAAAGGCGGATTCCCAACGTTCGAGGTCTTCGGACTCTTTGCCAATTGCGTACAGTAAAAATATATTACGTTCGTCCGGCTCATCAGAAGCCTCAAGAAGCTGCTGCATCTGCCGTAAATGATGATCGTCCTGGGCGGACCTCAGTGCAGCTAGTTCCCAGTGATGGCGCTGATGTTTGGGGTAACGGTGCAGTAGGTCGTTTAACAGCAAACGAGCTTCATCGATGTTGCCTAGCAGTGTGGTATTGGTGGCCAAACTGGCTTTTAACGACGCCGCGTCAGGCTGAATCGCAACCGCTCGTCGGTAAAATGGATTTGCGCTTTCATGCAAACCCAGACGGGTGTAAATCTGCGCAGCTTTATGACTGTATAACGAGCTCTGGTGGCACAATGGACCAACTTGTTGCAGGATCTGGACCGCTTCCGCATGGTGTAATTGTTGTCGCTTCAAACCTGCCAATTCGATCGCCGCATCATAGCGCTCCGGCGCTAACTGCCAAGCGTATTCGAAAGCATGCATAGCCGCACCCAGCTGCCGTTGCGACTGTTGATACAAACCAGATAAGAACCACCCTTCTGCGCTATGCTCGTCGATGCGCAAAATAGAGTTGGCGGCCGTTTCGACAGCAGCCCAGTGACGTTGACTTACGGCTAGACGCGCACGCCGACTCAGCTCTAGCACAGAGACTTGATTCACACGCATCAACCAACCGTTATGCCGTTTGCCTCAAGCACTGCGCGTAAGGGGGCTAACTCGGCTTCGTATCGTCGCCATTTATTCACAGACCCCGAGTGGACGCCACTTCGCACCTGCACCGAGCTCGCTGTCGCGCTTGGCGCTTGGTTACGTTCAAACTGTAGGCATTGAGGTTCGTACTCGAGCGACAAGCTACGCAACAAGTCAGTCGTTTGCGCCGCTTGGTCGGTAACCAGCGCTTCATATTCCACCTCGATAAAACGATCACCGAGAACCCGCTGCCAATGCTGACGCAGACGATCATACGCCACGTAATAGCGCCCTAAATCCGCCAGCCGATACGAGTACGGGTAAGCGCCGGTAAAAACTTGCTTGTACATCGAAAAACACGCATCCATGGGTTGACGAACTAGATGTACAAACTTTGCATGGGGCCAGGTTTTAGCAACAAACCCAGCATAAAGAAAATTGAAGGGCAATTTTTCTATAAACATGGGTGCTCCCTGCAATCGATACCCGACTTGATTCAAGTACGCACCCGGTAAGCCACTCAAGTCTTTTTTTCCAAGATCTCTAATAGTCTGAGCGGATAAGGGCTTGCCACCGACTTGCGAACCCAGTGACTGTAAGATGCGTGGCAAAAATAGGGTTTCACCGAGGCTTTCAACTTCGCTATGACTAGAGATGATGCGTTCAACCAGTGTGGTGCCAGTTCTCGGCAAACCCACAATAAAAATCGGCGTTGGTTCGGCCTTATCGTGCGCTAAATTCTGATCTGCTACCCACTGCTCAGAGCAGGTCTCGATAAGTTGATCAATCAACGCAACATCATCTTCGACGCGATAGCTTAGTTGTTGCGAAATCGCGTCGCAACCGCGTTGATAATAGGTAAAGCTCTCTGGCCATCGCTGGAGATCTTCGAGCTCCTTTGCGATTGCAAATAAAAGCGGCACATTTCGCCGCGGGTCCACGTTAGGATCCAGCAAAAGGTCCTGCATCTGCGCAATATGCGTCTCATTCTCTGCCTTTCTCAGACGTGATAATTGATAATGGTTCTTGCGATGTGACGGGTTGCGTTGCAGCAAGCTTTCATACAGTGCGATGCCCTCGTCGATCTTACCAAGATAGACACTGCAGGTCGCCAGGTTTGCTTCAAAGACATCGATACCGGGTTGAATCTCAGCGGCTTTCACAAACAATGGATACGCTTTATCTATTAGACCGATCTCGGTGTAAACCGTGCCGGCCAAATCCAAATATCTGGGACTGTTATTTAGCAAGGGGACGACCCGCTCTAACAAGTCGGCTGCCTTGCTATTTTGGCGTTGTAGTGAATAGATCGCGGCCAACTCAACCGCTGCGTCGTAACGGGCCGGGTCCTGTGAGAACGCCGCCTGCAGCGCGCTGATCGCGGCGTCAGCATGACCCTGTGCGCGGCTAGAAAGTCCGCGCAAAAAGAGTCCCTCGGGGGAATTAGGTTCGACATTGAGAATCTGGCCAGCGTACTGCATCACCGCGCTCCAATCTCGATTCATCGCCGCTTGACGCGCTGCCTTACTCAAAGAATTTACGTGGTTATTCATCGCAAAGATCTGATCTGAATCGGTGTGAAATGGTAACATAACACGGGTACCGAACAGCGCTATTTATCTAAGCCCATGACCACTGATAACTCTACCCAGCAGATCTCCAGCTGGGACACTTTTTGGCAGAACTCTGACTCCGCACATGCTTTTTCAGACAGCGGCGCCAACCACCCAAGTATCCAAACATACTGGTATACCTTCTTCTCAGAACTCGTAAACAAACCAATGCCACTGCAATTACTTGATTTAGCCAGTGGACATGGCGCATTAATCGACATGCTGCGTAACAGCCCGCAAAGCGAACAGATTGCGGTGACGTGTTTGGATTCATCGGAAGCGGCGATCCAACATATCGGTGAGCGCTTTACTGACGTGAAAACTGTGCTCGGCGATGCCGCGGACACACAGTTTGACGATGGCCAATTCGACGTCGTGCTCAGTCAGTTTGGAATCGAGTATGCTGGTCAAAGGGCGTTTGACGAGGCAGTCCGAACCCTCGCGCCACAAGGCACACTACGCGTTTTACTACACTACACGGGCGGAAGCATTGCAGGCGAATGCCGACGCAATCTAGCACTGTTGACCACGCTTAAAGAATCGCGATTCTTACCGCTCGCACAAGCTTTTTTTAACGCCGGGTTCGCTGCCGCCGATGGCAACGACCGACGCGCTTATGATCAAGCCGGTGCCGATTTACAGCCTGCAATGCGCAGTATTGAAAACGCGGTTCAGCAAGGTGGTGACCTTGTTGCGGCTGATTTTCTCGAGCACTTGTACCTGACCACTGGCAAGATCCACGCAAGCTTCCTCAACTACGACGCTAGCGAACTTAACAACTGGTTAGACGCGATGCAACGCGAGGCAGACGCGTACAGCGTCAGAATGCAATCCATGTTGGATGCAGCAATCGATGAAGCACAGTTTCATCGTCTTTGCGAACGCCTTCACGGACAAGGCTTAACGTTACAGCAAGCCGGTCCTCTAATGCCAAATGACACCAATCGCCCACTTGCATGGGCACTTACTGCGGTAAAGAATTAAATCATGAAATCAATTAGCGACAAACCTGAGATAACCGACTGGGTAAACAAAACCTTGGCTCAATCGGTTCACACTTTGGCTGCTCGTAACGTCATCGAGAGTCAAATCGCGGAAGCGAAACCAAGCTGGATTTTTCCTTTCTCTATCATGATCGGCAAGGTCCGAACTTCTACCAGTCACACTCAAACAATCTGGTTCGCGAACTCCAACGAACTTGTACACTTTGCCGCCGAGGACGTCGCGCTAACGCCACGAGAAGCGGCCCGTCATTTTGCGCTGAAATGGCAATTGGACGCGCAAAGGCTCTACGATAATGACACCGTAGACAACGTTCTTGCCGATTCCCTAGTAGCGCAATCTACATCACTGCTAGAACTGGTAGAACAAGATTCTCTGTGGGCAGCATAAAGTGCGCCGAATGAACTAGAGTATGACGGCGATCATTTCGACGTCAATCGAGTGACCCAAACGTTACTCACTAAACAGAAAAAAAGGGCTGCCAATTGGCAGCCCTTAATCATTACTCTAATTATTCTAGATTTTGGTCAACTGATTAGAACTTCCAGTTTAGACGCAGGTAGTAACCACGACCGAACAGACGGTATGTCGCTGGGTCAGTGTTACCGTTGAAGCCTGAGTCAATGTAAGGTGGCTCTTCGTCAGTCAAGTTAGTGACACCGCCAGCAACACTTAAACCAGTGTCGCCTACCGTGTAGTTCACAACCAAGTCATGATACATTTGCGCATCGATGTCTTGTACGTATGAACCATCTGGGCGGTTACCTACACCACAGTTACAGTTGGTATCAGCTTCTAACTTGCCAATGTACTCACCCAACCAGCCAATAGACAGGTCGTTGCGGCTCCATTGTAGACGTGCATTGAACTTGTTCTCAGCAAAAGCTTCGCCCAGTGTGTAACGTCCGGCAAAATCATCAATTGGATCATTCGCTGTAGGACGGAAGCCACGCTCAAGCGTGTGCGCCAACAAGAACGATGCTTCGAACTGACCGATGTCAGTGCTGAAGTTATAACGCGCTTCGAAGTCGATACCTTTCGCTGTTTCTTCGGTCAGGTTCAAAGGCGCATCCAAGATCAAACCAACAGAGTAGTCTGGGTTACGTGTTACCAATAAGCACGCATCTTGGTTCAGGTTAACATAACAGTCATCCAGAATGGCTTGTGCACCCAAGCTTGAAATACCGTCATCCAGTGTGATGTCCCAGTAGTCCAACGTGATTGACAAATCGCTGTTCTCAAAGTTTGGAGTCCAAACTACACCTGCGGTGAATGTTTCACCAGATTCAGGACGTAGATTTGGGTTACCACCAACATTCGAACGCAGCTGAGAATCCGTTTGCGGTGCAACTTGCGCACAACCTGGAGCGATAGCAGCGCTACCAGACAATGAACATGGGTCATTCGCAGTTGGGAAGCTGTCAACCAAACCACCAAACAGGTTGCTGATGGTAGGAGCACGGTATACTGAACCCGCAGTCGCACGCAATTTCACATCATCCAATACTTGGAAGTTGATTTTTGCTTGCCACGTTGTTTCAGCATCAAACGCATCGTAATCGTCGTAACGAACGCCCGCGTCGATGTACAAGTTTTGCGTGCCGTTATCTAGTAGAGGAACCGATACCTCAGCAAATACTGAGTTACTGGTCAGATCACCATTAGTTCCTGCACCAACGTTACCGGTGGCCGCACCCAAAGCTTTCGCTGAGTCTGGTGTATATGAGAAGCTTTGATCCCAGTATTGGTAACCAACAGCCCAACCAACTTCACCAGCAGGTAGTTCAAACATGGAACCGGCGATATCAGCACCAATCACAGTTTGACGGTTTTTGTACTGATCAACCAAGTCAACAGACACGTAATCAACCATGTCTTGAGTCAGAGACGTACCAGTGATTTCACCAGTGTTACGAACCACAGTACCGCCACCAAACAGATTCAATGGCACACAGCCTTGAATTAAGGTGCTTGGGTCATTTACGTTGCCGTAACATTCTGGGCGTCCATCGCCATCCAAGTCAGCCGATGGGCCTAATGCATTGGACAAACGGTTGCCTGAGAATTGACCATAGTCAACGTCATCACGAACACGGTAACCTTGGTTCATGAAAACACTCCAGTTCATGTCGTTGAACTCACCTTCCAGTGCAGTAACGAATTGGAACTGAGTGATTTCTTGCTCAAAACGACGAGTCGTTTCAATTTGACGACGACGCACATCAACCACTGGCTCATAAACTAGGCCAGCACCGGTTGCCGCATTGTAACGGTCAACCGCTTGACGCAAGTAGTAGTTCTGCTCAGAAACACCATTGTACGCTGTGCCGTTGAAGTTACCACGGTAGCCTGGATCACCTGTTGGGCCAGTCGCGTATGGCAATGGTGCCAACTCTTGCGCTGATTCACGGAAGTTACCGCGCAACTCAGTTTTGAAACGAACTGAATCGGTCAAATCAAAGTTGGCTTCAGCAAAAATGTTAGTACGCTCATACGGCGTTTGCATGTAGTTGACTGGTGCGTAGTTGTAGTTACGACCATCGAATGGCGTCATCAAAGCAGCTTGGTATGGTGCTTCTGCAACGCTAGCCGTGGTGAAAGTACCTTGTGACAAGAAGCCAAAACGACCTTCAGGGATACGCGAAGAACCAATGCGGAAACAACCAGTTGGGTATGGCTCAAGCAGATTATTCTCACAACCTTCTGGATAGATGTAGTAAGAATCTTTCATGTACTCCCAAGGAGTATCTGCTTGGTAAGCTTCGTCTTGTGTTACGTGCTCAGCACCGAAAACGAAGTTACCGCCGTCAAAGGCGTTACCAGCGATGAAACCAAACGTAGTTTGGCCAGCACCTTCAGTATCTTGCCACTCTGCAACTTGCGCAGACAGCTCAACACCTTCGAAATCTTTACGGGTGATGATGTTTACTACGCCTGATACCGCGTCTGCACCGTATACCGCTGATGCACCGTCTTTCAGGATTTCAACACGCTCGATCATCGACGATGGGATAGTTTGGAAATCACCACCATCTACCATACGTTGACCGTTGACCAGAGTCAGAGTACGCGCAGTACCCAAACCACGCAGGTCAATCAATACCGCACCGTTACCACCGTTGTTGGTAGTTGTGCCGATTGGTGAACCTGACATTGAAGGCATGCTTTGAATCAGATCACCGATGTCAGTGATACCAGTTTCAAGCAACTCTTGACGGTTGATGACAGTAACTGGGCTAGCACCATCTAAATCTGGACGACGAATGCGCGAACCAGTTACGGTAACAACTTCAAGTTGAGCCGCATCAGCCACGTCTTCTTCTTGCGCGAAAGCTGAGCCGCTGAAGCCACTCGCTAATACGCTTGCAGAACTTACCGCTAGCGCAATCGCACTTTTTCTAAAAGGGTTATTGTAATTCATACACTCTTTCCTCTATTAAGGTTTATGTAAGACTTTTGGACACAGCCGCGCATGCACGAACACAATGGATCAGAACGTAGGATTGGGAACAAGTAATTCTCGCGTTGATAATTGGGTCAGAACACACAAACCCGAGTCTGCACAACATTGCGCACTCGGGTGGCTGAATAACTAAGGAGACGTACACTCGTGGAAGCACTGGTCACCCTTAATTTGTTACCAGCTTATTACAGACCGGATAAGAAGACAATATATGATTTGTGGTAAATCACGCATTCGAAGTGCTAACCTGTGTCTATTACGCCACACCCTGGGTGGCACCTAATCCAAGCCCAATCTTTTACACCTAAACCATTGTATAAAAAAAGAAAATTCGGCGAGCGGGCGATCAAACGAACGATTTTTCACTTCAAATTGCGTTGCTAAAATCGCACACTTATCTAAATTCATTAAGCCGCCCAGCATGTCCTGCGATTATCCCCATAAATAAAGAATATTATGCGGCATTAATGACAATAACCGTATATCCTGCTCCACCCTAAATTCCCAGCGATTTTCTAAGACGCGCGTCGTCGTCAGGCGCTCAGGACGATGCCATTATGCGTGTGATACAGAGCGTTATAGAAGCGGATTTTTGACCAACACTCAACGCTAAAATGACACGCAAACCGTTAACAATACTGAGAATTTTTATCAGCATTGGCACGCCCCGAATGCGTTCCAGTCATGCCGCATAATCATCACTTGGTATTTACAAACCGCAGCATCAATCGACGCCAATCCCTCGTCGAATCGCGACTGCAAAGCGATACCCGCCAACCTTTCACAATGCAACTCACATTCAAGGTGTTGATCTGAGATAGGCGGAAAAAAAATCAAAGTATGATATTTTCATGCTTCTGCAGCCCTATCTGCTGCATTTATGCGGCAAAGTGGCCGAGCTAATTAAACTTTTAATCAAGCTCTGTGCGGCGTTGAGCTCCACGAATCTTCGTAACCCGCCGAGCCATAAATATATAAATACAAAATTAGGTAAACCTATGAATCAAACTACCGAAGGTGCCTTGAGCCCAGACTCAAACACAATGGATACCTCGTTCTTTGGCCACCCGCGTGGACTGAAAACTTTATTCTTCACTGAAATGTGGGAACGCATGAGTTATTACGGCATGCGCGGCCTATTAGTACTGTTCCTAACGGCCTCAATTAACGAAGGCGGATTAGCACTTACAACAGCCGTCGCCACTGCGATCTACGGCTTGTACACCGCGTCGGTCTATTTTATGGGCCTCCCCGGAGGTTGGATGGCTGATCGCCTGATCGGCAGTCAACGCGCCGTTTGGTACGGCGGTATCATCATCATGTGTGGACACATTGTGTTAGCAATACCGAACAACCAGACATTCTTCATCGGACTTATTCTCGTGGTTCTTGGCACTGGGTTGTTGAAGCCTAATATTGGTGCATTAGTCGGACAGCTATACAGCGCAACGGATAACCGCCGCGACAGTGGCTATGCGATCTATTACATGGGTATCAATATCGGATCGCTAATTGGCTACACCGTATGCGGTTATTTCTACGAAGCTGAAGGCTTCGGCGCGCACTGGGCATTTGGCGCAGCAGCTGTCGGTATGGGTGTCGGCTTGATTCAGTTCCGAAAGACCGTTGGTGCATTGAATGGCGTTGGCGCAGCGCCAATCCAACCATTATCGGACAACGGTAACAAACGCTCTTGGGCCACCATTGCTGCGTTTATTATCGGCTTGGCAGCTGTGACACTGGCGACGATGACCGGCTTATTAAAGATCAACCCGGTTTCATTGTCGCAGTACGTGGCTGTGGTTTTCACCGCGGTTTTTATCATTTATTTTGGTGCGATCTACTTCGGCGGAAATCTTAACTCCGTTGAGAAAAAAGGCATGTTGGCCCTGCTACTCGTGTGTATCGCGTCGGCCTGTTTCTGGTCGGGTTTCGAACAAGCCGGTTCCACATTGAACCTGTTCGCTCGCGACTACACTGATCGCGCCACCGACTCATTAGGCTTGTTTGGCTTGACTGAAATTCCCACCGCTTGGTTCCAGTCCGCAAACTCAACCTTCATCATCCTGCTCTCACCGTTCTTTGCCGCCATGTGGATCAAACTCGGCCAGCGCATGGTGTCGCCAGCCTATGGCATTAAATGTGCGATTGGTTTGATCATTATGGCCAGCGGATTTATTGCCATGTACTACGCCGCCCAAATCGCCGCTACCGGCATGAAAGCGGCCGCATTCTGGCTGATCCTAACCTACTTCTTGCATACCTGTGGCGAACTCATTATTAGCCCGATTGCCTTAAGCGCAGTGTCCAAATTATCACCAAAACGCTACCTTGGACAAATGATGGGCGTGTTTGTTCTGACCTACTCAATCGGCAACATCATTGCGGGCATCTTCGCCGGCAACTTTGACCCAGAAAACGTGTCTGAAATGCCCGGATTGTACATGCAAATTGTGTTGTTCAGCGTCGCCATCGGGGCGGTTATCCTACTGCTTAGCCTGTTTTCCAAGAACTGGGAGACTGAAGTTCAGCAAGCCAACGCTCAAAACAGCTAGGAGAAAACCATGTTAAATAAACTATCTATCGGTGTTGCCATCGCGGCCTGCCTGAGCAGCGCGCCCGTGCTGGCGGACGACCACAAACCAGAATCTGCTAAAGATTTTGTCGAACGAGTACAGAAAGAAGGTCAAGAACTGGCCAAGGAAATCGAAGCCGCCTATTGGGTTCGCAGCACCTATATTACCAAAGACACAGGTGTGCTGGCCGCCAAAGCTGGCGAACGCTCACTCGAATTCGAGAGTAAAGTGTTTAATCAAGCCAAGCAGTATAAGGGGCAAAAAATGGACCCAACCACTGCCCGAGCCATCGAGTTAATGCTACGTGGTTCTGCGGCGCCCGCCCCCAACGATGCGCAATTACGCGCTGAACTCGCACAAGTTTTGACAGAGATGGAAGGCGCGTACGGTTCTGGCAGTTACTGCAATGAAGCAGGTGAATGTCGTGAACTTCAGGAACTGGAGAAAGTGCTGGCTGAATCGCGTGACTATGACGAACTGCTCGACGTATGGCGCGGCTGGCGTACAGTGTCGCCTGCCTACCGCGAGCAGTATCAACGCTTCGTCGAACTCGCAAATCAGGGCGCAAAAGACTCTGGCTACGCGGATTTAGCCGACGCGTGGAAATCCAATTACGACATGAGCCCCAGCGAATTTACAGTCGAAGCACGCCGCCTATGGGATCAGGTTAAGCCGTTTTATGATGAACTGCACTGTCACGTTCGCGCTAAATTGAGTGAACAGTATGGTGCCGATAAAGTACCACTGGATAAACCCATTCCGGCCCATTTGCTCGGTAACATGTGGTCACAGACCTGGGAAAACATTTACCCGATTATGGAGCCTCATGCGGGCGTCGCATCCTTGGATGTCACCAAAGCGCTCAACGAACAAAACTACGATGAAAAACGCATGGTGCAAACAGCCGAGGGTTTTTTTACCTCATTAGGTCTGCCCGCACTGCCAGAAAGCTTCTATGAGAACTCGCTGATCAAGAAGCCGCGCGACCGTAACGTCGTCTGTCACGCCAGCGCCTGGGACCTCGACAACGGCAACGATCCACGGATCAAACAATGCGTCGAAATCACCGAAGAGCAATTCGGCACCCTGCATCACGAGCTGGGGCATATCTACTACTATCTGATGTATAAAGATTTGCCACCGATCTTTAAAGGCGGTGCACATGACGGTTTCCACGAAGCCATTGGCGATACGATACAACTATCGATGACACCGAGCTATTTGCAGGCGAAAGGTCTTATAGATAAGGTTGAAGAAAGCCCAGAGGCAACCCTCAACAAACAGATGAAGTTGGCACTCGAAAAAATTGCCTTTCTACCATTTGGCAAAATGATCGACGAGTGGCGCTGGAAAGTATTTTCAGGTGAAATCGCACCAGAAGACTACAATAAGGGCTGGTGGGAATTACGTACCGAGTATCAGGGCATCGCCGCACCGGTTGAACGTACCGAGGCAGACTTTGACGCTGGTGCAAAGTACCACATCCCTGGCAACACGCCATATACGCGTTACTTCCTGTCGTTCATCATGCAATTCCAGTTCCACAAGGCGCTGTGCGAAAAGGCCGGACACACTGGCCCGCTGCATGAATGCTCGATCTACGGAAACAAAGATGCAGGTAAAGCGCTTGGCGACATGCTGGCTATGGGGCAGAGCAAGCCATGGCCGGATGCTATGGAAGCGCTGACTGGACAACGCAAGATGGACGGTAGTGCGATCATCGATTACTTCGCTCCGCTAAATGCCTACCTGAAAGAGCAAAACCAAGGCCGTCAGTGCGGCTGGTAGTTCAACCTTCATGCTAAATCGATACCCGAGCCACCGATGCTGCTCGGGTATCGATTCTCTCAGCCAAACGGACAACTGAGATAGATCGAGCCGGAGTCCGGCAACGCCGGGAAAGCTTGTACTCCTGTCAGCATCGTGGCACTCTGCGTTTTTTTCAAGACGAGCCAATAACGTGCCAATTTTGATCACAGGAGCCAACCAATCATGACCTTTCTCTCCGCCGCCCTGTTGTTATTTTTAGTCATGGATCCGCTGGGAAATATCCCGCTGTATCTCACTGCACTCAAGAATGTTGAACCGGCCAGACGTGTAAAAGTCATTATGCGTGAGCTGTTAATCGCCCTCTTGGTGATGGTGATATTCCTGTTTTCAGGTCAGGCATTTTTGTCCGCACTGCATATTTCGGAGCCTGCGTTAACAGCCACTGGCGGTATTATTCTATTTTTGATCGCCATCAAAATGATCTTTCCGCCAGCCAACGAAACAGACGTCAAAAATGAAGAAGAACCATTTATTGTCCCGCTGGCGATCCCCTATGTAGCAGGCCCTTCTGCGCTCGCCACGCTATTGCTGATTATGAATGGTGAGCCGGAAAAGTGGCCAGTATGGCTTGGTGCTTTGTTTGCCGCATGGCTTGTGACGGGGGTTATTTTATTGGCGGCTGGGCCATTGGCCAAAATTTTGCGCAACCGCGGGCTCATCGCGATTGAGCGCCTAATGGGAATGATTCTGGTGGCTATTGCAATACAGATGCTTATGGATGGCATCGCGGAATTTATCACTTTTATCGCCACGCAAAGCTAGTGACACGCCGCATGAGCGTACCCCACGATTTGAACGAGAAGGTGGCGGATCACCACCTTCTCTGACGTAAGGCTCTGGCTTAGGCCTTTTTATCACCAGTCGGTGGTTTCTTTGGTGCATTCGTCTCGGCGTCAACGGCGGGCTTTTTTGCTGCATCCGCGCGCGTATCTACGACGTCGGCATTAATGTTTTGGTCAGCCATGGTCGGCGCAGCGGTTGAGACCGGTTTCACAACCGCATCTTCCAGCGCATCGCCAGGCTGAGCGTTCACGTGTTTATCAGCCGAAGATTTTTCTTCTGAATCCGACAAGTCCACCAGTTTATCCATTGGCGAACGCGCGTCCGCCAACGCAGCTGCGACGCTGTCCGGGCGGCAAAGTGAGGTCGCGCCGATTGACAGATGCTGATACAACTCCTGGTATTGTTCCGTCATGTTTTTGAACTTCTTCGATGTTTCTTCGAAGTGATGTTCGACTTCGGCTTGGTAGCTATCAAACTCCTGCTGGACATTTCGCGGCGCTGCTGAGCCACTGCGTAGCTTGTTGACCAATAACATAATGACGATGCCAACGGCGGCGCCGAGCAAAAATACGAGGGTAAAATGTAATAATTCTGGTTCCATCTTGATCTCTAAAAGGGTAAAACTAGGTTTGTGTAGGTAATTGTACGACATATGCCGTGAGCAGCTCACATCCGAGCACCCAGTCACAGCTATCTTCGGGCGTTCCGCTAACCATACTTGAGCATTGTTACACGGGGGATTACCGTTTCGAAATAGTAACCAAATGTCGTATACACGCATCCTCTATAATAGGAGGCCATAAGAATAATGTCGTTTGTTGGAAAGATTCATGTTGAAAAAAAATCAGATAAAAGCACTCAGTAATGGTGTTCGTCACATTTCACTGGTTAGTGCTGCCGTTTTGGCAATGCTGCCAGCCTTGGTCCACGCCGACGTACAGGAAGTGGCTGAGTCAGAATTGAAGATGACGCCCGACCTGGCTTTTGATATTCATAAAACTCTGTATTTTTTGCAGTTTGGTCACTATGCGCCCAAGACCCTGGATGACAATTACTCCGCGCGCATTTTTGAAGAGTATCTGGAAACCTTAGACCCGAACAAAGTCTTCTTCACCCAGCAGGACATCGCCGAGTTCGAGCCTTACCGGTATAAGCTCGATGACCTGCTAAAGCGCCGCGACGCGCAGGTCGCGTTCGATATATTTAAGGTCTTCCGCCACAAGATGGAAGCGCGTACTCAAAAGATTATGCAGTTGATCGAACAGGATTTCGATTACACACAGAACGACACACTCAACATCGATCGCGATAGCTACACTTGGGCGGAAAATGAAAAAGAAATCGATCAGCGTTGGGTGAAACGTATCAAGAACGACACCATGCAACAGCTGATGGCGAAAACGCCGATCAGTGAAGTCCGTGACAACCTTAAGCGTCGTTACCAACGTCAACGGGATGTGATTTTTCAACTCAAAGCCGACGAGGTGTTTGAGTGGTACATGAATTCATTCACCCGTGATCATGGCCCACACACCACCTATATGTCGCACGTGACCGCCGAAAACTTCGAAATCGGCATGTCTCTGCAATTGACGGGCATTGGTGCCGCACTGACCACGGATGAAGACTACACTGTAATCAATCGAATTCTTAAAGGCGGCCCAGCGGAAAAAAGCGGTGCGATAGAAGCCGAGGACAAAATCATCGCCGTCGGCCAAGAAGACGGCGAAATGATCAATGTGATCGGCTGGCGCTTGAATGACGTAGTACAAATGATCCGTGGCGATAAAGGCACCAAGGTAAGACTCGACATTCTGCCGAGCGACATGGCACCCGGATCACCACCGGTTCGAATAGAGCTGGTTCGCGATCTTGTGCAATTGGAAGATCAAGCTGCCAAACTCAGCGAAGTGACAATCCCGGACGGGAATCTGGAACGCAAGTACGCGGTGATTAGTATTCCATCGTTCTACTCCAATGCAGATCAGGTCGCCCGTGGCGGCGGCAAACTGGTGGCCACCACCAGCGACGTTGAGCATTTACTGCAACAGGTTAAAAAATCTGACGCCGAAGGATTGATTCTCGATTTGCGCGGGAACGGCGGAGGCTACCTCAATGAAGCGATCAGTTTGACGGGGCTTTTCATCGAACGTGGCCCGGTCGTACAGGTAGTCGGCTCACAGCCCGGCCAACGGCGAGTACACCGCGATACCGACTCTCGCATTGTCTACGATGGCCCCATGGTTGTTCTGATTGATCGTTACAGCGCATCTGCGTCAGAAATTTTCGCGGGCGCCATGCAGGATTATGGCCGAGCTCTGATCGTTGGTGAGCGGTCTTTCGGAAAAGGCACAGTGCAGTATCCGCGTGCATTGCGCGACCGCAGCACCGACCGAAAAAGTAAAATTAAATTTACCAACGCCCAGTTCTTCCGTATCAGCGGCAGCAGCACACAGCATCGCGGCGTGATTCCTGATCTGTTGTTGAATTCGGGTGAAGAAGACCCAGAATTTGGTGAGCGTTCGTACGATAACGCGCTGCCGTGGTCGCAAACCCAAGCGGCTGATTACCAAGCAGGCTCGTTCCCAACCACACTGCTCGAGACCTTAAAATCCAAACATATTATGCGAACCGAGCGTTCTCCCGCATTTACACTACTGCGCCGCAACGCCGCCCGCATTATGGAAAACAAAAAAATAAAGCAGTTGTCATTGAATATGGCCGAGCGCCAGGAAACTCGCGACCAGCAGGAGAGTCAATCGTTGCAAGACTTGAATGCCTATCGTGCGTCGCTGGGCTTGGACGCTGTCACGATGGAGACACGCAAAGACAATCCATTACCAGGTGACGATGAACACTGGAATACAGTCATCCACACTGAAGCGGCACAAATTCTGAACGATATGAACCAGTACAGCAAAGCCGTGATCACCAAGGCCAGCGACCTGCCAAGCAGCCCATAATGGCAGCAGGTGCTCGCCAGGCCCTCACGGCCTGCTTCTGGCTATCGGCCAGTGTAGTGTCCGCGCACTCTGACCATGCGCACACCACGACCACCAATACACCGCAGGTCAGCGGCAGCCAATTGACCAGTGAGCTAGCCAGGTACGCGCCACTGGTTGTGACACGCATTACCGCTGACAATGCGGCCAGCCTGATTCGACAGGGCCCGGACGCCATAGGGGGCATTGGAGACTGGTTTGTGAGCAACGGCACCTTGTGCGCCATCATTTCTGACGTTCACCACGAGAGTGAGTTTTCTACGCGTGGTGGTAGTCTGGTTGACCTCGGCTTCTGTGATCGTGAAGACGAGTATTTTGCGTCATTTCACGATCTGCTCAATGGCAGTCGACGCTTGCCGATGGATGCCCAGCGTATCGAGACTCAACTGACGGATGCCAGTGCCGTGGTCATCGTCCACAGCACCCAAGGCACGGCTAAGATGCAAACGCGTTACACCCTGTCGACGCAAGCACCCACCGAGTTGCACATTCAAAAGCAATTGCATAATGCGCCGGATCTCAAGTTCTACTCCAGTCTAAACTTTAATCTGCATTCCTTGGAACCCTTTGTGTTCAACAGCCAATACCCCGCGCGGTCAAATGGCTTTCAGAATGAAGACTTTGTGGAGCGGGGGCAAAGTGCAATCCCCGAGGCGGCACGCGATGCCGACATGATCATCACGCCCAGCCCACCTGATGCCGTACAGAGCATCAGCTATGGTTGGCGAATGGTGAAAGCCGAGCGGGTTGATGGCGAAGACCGCTATTCGGTACCTTTTTTCATGCTCGCAGACGACTCATCCAATGCAATGCTGGTACTCAGCGACACCTTTTACATCGGCGATGGCTCCCAAATCGGCTGGCTACAATTGCCGCAGTTGTTGCTGCTAGACCTAGGCGAGGACATACTTGAGACAGAAGAAATCGTCTACGTTGGCCGACACGGCGACGTCGCCTCAATCACTGACCAGTTGTTCAGCGATGCCGCAACGTTGAGCGGAGAGGTCAGCGAACCCGATGTTGCGATTCACGTGCGCGATGCACGTGGCAACCCGATAACCCACGTCCGCCCACAAGCCAACGGTGAATTTTCGCTCCGGCTCCCCACTGGTCAGTATCTACTGGACGTGGTTGCCAGCGCCGGTCGCCGACTGCAGAAAACGGTGAATGTGGCGCAAGGCGATCAATTTATTCCGATGTTGGTGCTGCCGCCGGCCCCACGATTGCGGCTGCCTCAAGGGCATCCTATGCGCCTCGTATTTAAGGGCCTAAACGGCACGCCTGATCCGAATTTCACCGACACTTACACCGGCTTCTCAGTACGCAACGGTGACCAGAACCACACGGCAACGCCTGTGTCGCAAGTATTTCTAGCCGGGGTCGATAGCGACCCAAATTATATTGAACTTGCACCTGGCGATTATCGAGTATACGCGGTTCACGGCTTAGAACATTCGCTTGAATCAGTGAACATCTCGGTGCGAGCCGAAAGCACAACGGACCTAATTGTTCCCATTCCAAAACGTCAGCTGAAGACCCCAGGCTACATCGCTGCCGATCTGCATGTTCACTCTGGTGCCAGTTATGATAATGCTTTTGCAGAAACGGAGCGCGTACGCACTTTCGTGGCTGAAAATGGTGAGGTTATGGTGTCCAGTGAGCACGACATTCCCGTTGATTTTCAACCCAAGATCGAGGCCTTGGGTGTCGCAAATAGGATAACCGCCATCGCCGCAGCAGAGATAACCAGCCTATTGCCGACCGCTCTGAACCCCTATACCGGCGGACATGCTAATTTTTTCCCTTATACGCCCGACCCGTTAGCGTATCGGCGCGGCATGATTAACCATGAAAATCGACGTTGGCGCGAGATCATCCACGATGTTAAACAGCGCGAACCCGAGGTGGTCGTGCAATTGAATCACCCACGATTGGATATGCGTTTAAGCGGCGACACCCTACCTTCTAACTGGTCTGAGATTGTCGATCATGGCCAGTTTCTCGATCACATGGGCAGTGCTGGACATCCGTATAATCCGCATCAGCCACTCCACAGCTCCCCGAATAACCTGCTGATCGAAACCGACAAGAACACCGGCTTGAGTGACCTTAGCTTTGATTTGATTGAAGTCATTAATCCCGGTGGTGAGCATTATCAAGAGCGTATTCAGGCCATTCGACAGGACTGGCTGTCTTTCGTAAAACAGGGCTATCGCCTTGTTGGCACTGCGAACAGTGATTCACATGGCAGTGACGTGCAAGTCGCTGTTCCCAGAACCATGGTAAAGATCAGCGATGATCGCGTACCCCACTTCAATCAGTCTGAATTCCTCAAGTCCCTCAAACGGGGAGACGCCTACGGCACTACCGGGCCAATGTTAGAAGTTAAACTCAATGGCGTGAGCATGGGAGGCACCGTGCAGGCTGAGCGGGCGCAACTTGATGTCACTATCCAATCGGTGGACTGGATTCCTCTCAACCAAGTGCGATTGCAGGTCAATGGGGTCACCATTGAGGAATATGATCTCACGCCCGGCAAGACAGAACATAAATTGCTAATACCCATGGAGTTTGACCAAGATGCGTTTGTCACGCTGGAAGCTAGCGGTGAACCAACTCCGGCGTACCTCGACGTCTATCCCGGTCTGACGCCTTACGCGTTTAGCAACCCCATCTATGTGGATGTCAACGCCGATGGTGTCTGGACACCACCAGGCCTCTAACGCGCTACTCTCGATGCATTAAACTTAGGCAGAGCATACCGAGCACCATAATCCCACTAACCACAAACAAGGCTAGATTAAAGCTGCCACTCTGTTCGGCAATCACACCCGCCATAATTGGCGAGATGATTTGCGCAATACAGTAGCCCAGCGTTAGCTGCGCCATCACCTGCGTAGCACGGTAACGATACTTATTACCGATGATAGTCAAGGTCAATGAAACAATCCCCATAAACGCGAAACCAAAGCTCAAGGAGCTGATCACAATAGCCGCGTAGGAGACTGACGCAGTCATCAAGAAGTTACTCGCAATATTGACCGCAAAGGCCGCACGAATCGCATTGAGATACCCGACCTTACGCGCGATTCGATCCCACACAAATGGCGCTGGTGCTGCCGCCAGTCCGACAAACAACCACATAAGCGTGCCTTGATTCTCCAACGGAATGTATTCGGTAATCAGCGAAGTAAACGTGATATTGACAGTGTTACTAAATCCGGCACAGACGTAAGCGATGGTCAGTAACGTCAACCAACGCTTGGATGGTTCTTCCGTACGATTGATGCGCGCCGACTCTTCTATTTGTTCCGATGCCGGAAACGGCATCAACAAGAACGCGGGCACTAACAGTAAAGCACCCACACCCGCTAGTGCCAGCCACTGACCACGCCAGCCCAAACCACCAAATAGACTGTTGGCGGCAAAATCGACCACGATCGCACCCACCACAATCCCAGTCCCAACACCCGCGAAGTGCAGACCCATCTCCTGCTTCTGGTTATTGTGCAACAACCATTTCAACACGAGACCGGTTCCGAGCATGAAACCCAACGCGGTCGAAATACCGGCGAAGAATCGACTCAGATACCACACCAGGCGATGGTCGTGAAACGCCATAATCGCCGTGGTAAAAACCGCAATAAACAAACCATAGCGAAAAAAGTAATCCTTCAAGCGCAGGTCCCGCATTAACCAAACCATAAACAACCCAACCAGATAGCCAATATAGCTCCACCCAGCCAACCAGCCTGCCAGGCCTTCGGACATCCCAGTTTGGTCTTGCATATACGGAATCATTGGGGTAAATGCGTAACGTGCGATCCCCATTGTTAACACCAGAGCACAAACCCCAGCGAACATAACGGAGTAGCGATTCGGTCGATAATATTGTTTGATAAACACCATGACTGTTAACCTTGGCTCAGAAGTTCGGATAATTGTGTATAAAGTTCATTCGGCGTAGTGCTGTGCCGCATTGCCGTGATTAGTTTTCCACGTTGATCAATCACGTAATACCGCGACGAATGCTCAACGCCGTAGTCTTCGCGTTGCGACTCAATCTCTGAAATATTGTAGTAAGCGCCATATTGCTCGGTGACCTGATCGATGCTCTGCGTCGTGCCGGTTAAACCGATCACATTCGGATGGTAAAACCGCGCATGCTCGGCCAACGCATCGACGCTGTCACGTGCGGGGTCAACGCTGATCAACAAAGCTTGTGTCGACGCCAACTGGTCTTCGGACAAACGGTTTAGCGCGGTACTGATCACACCCATTGAGTTAGGACAGACCTCGGGGCAGCTCAAAAACCCAAAATACATAACCACCACTTTGCCGTGGAAATCACGGAGGGACACTGGGCCCTCAGTCGACTGCAATGTGAAATCACCGCCCAGATCGGCGAATGAACGCTTGGGGTTATCAAAGTCCGCGTCCACGGTTAGAAAGAACAAACCGACCACCACGCCCAGCGCCAGAAAAACGCCGATGACTGTTAGCTTGATGGCGCGCTGTGAAACCTGCCCTTGCCCGCTCATGCTTAATGACCCATCAACATATTGTGATTCAAGTGCTGCATGATCCAAATCGAGCCAAGAACAACGATCGCCACAATCAGCACAATGAAGACCCCCGACGTCGTATTCCACAACTGATCGGAGTCGCCATTCATATGCAGAAAGAACACGAGCTGCACGAATACCTGTGCAATTGCGCACAGCAGGATAATTGCCAGTGTCAGACCATTGCTGAATGATCCGGACATCACCAGTGCAAATGGAATTGCGGTCAGCACAATGGACCAGATGAGGCCCCACACATATTCTTTAACGCTGCCGTGGGCCGCACCACCGTGAGTTTGCGTCGCCATTACATTACCCCCATCAAATAAACCATACTGAATACACAGATCCAGATAATATCGAGAAAGTGCCAAAACAAACTGAGACACGACAAACGCGTGTGATTCTCGGCGGTGATACCATCTTTCAAAATATGAATTACCAGGATGACCATCCAGAACATCCCGGCGAACACGTGTAGACCGTGCGTGCCCACCAAAGCGTAGAAAGCTGACCAGTAGGCGCTGGAAGTCGGACCAGCACCTTCGTGCGAAAAGTGATAGAACTCATACAATTCCATACTTAAGAAGCCACCACCCAAGGCAAACGTAATCCCCAGCCACAGCAATAACTGCGTCATATTCTTTTGCTGTGCGCCCAACATGGCCATGCCAAAGGTGAAACTACTGAATAGCAAGAGCCCGGTTTCCACCGCCACAAAATTCAAGTCGAATAAATCAGCTGGTGTGAGTCCACCTGCGAAGCTACCGCTCAGTACCGCATAGGTCGCAAACAGGGTTGCGAACAGAATGCAGTCACTCATGATGTAAATCCAGAAGCCAAGCAAGGTATCACCCGCGTAATCGTGGTGGTGTTCCTCACTCACAAAGCCTGTGTAGCCCGCCTCGTGTTGTATTTCTATCGTCGACATAACTAACCCCTATGCTGGCATTGACAGTGGCACACCCGGCTCGGTTTCAGTTTCCTCACCTTGTGTATCACTTTTCGATGTGTGTTTTATGCGCGCGTAGTACGCGTTCTCGATGGCTTTCACCTCGTCTACCTCAACGTAGTAATCCTTGTTTTTCTGGAAGGTATAGACGATGAAGCTACCGAACATGGCCAGGGTGCTTACAATTGCCAGCCACCATACGTGCCAGATCATGGCGAAGCCCATGATGCCGGACAACACAGCAATCACGATGCCCGCCCACGTATTCTTCGGCATATGAATCCGCTGGTAGTCTGCTGGCTGCTTAAAGGCCAAGTCGTGGTCCTTCATATATTGGAATTGATCGCGATCCACCACCTGAGGTGTGCGCGCAAAATTGTAAAACGGTGGTGGCGATGACGTCGCCCACTCCAGCGTTCGCCCGCCCCAAGGATCACCGGTGACATCGAGGTTTTGCTTACGATCACGGATACTGGCAAAAATTTGATAGAACTGCACACAGATTGCCACCAAGATCACCAGCGCGCCGACACCGGCCACCAATAGCCAGTCATTCCAGACTGGGTTGTCGTAATAATTCAAACGGCGTGTCATGCCCATAAAACCCAATACGTACAACGGCATGAATGCCAAGAAGAAACCGATGGTCCAGAGCGCTGCCGCCCACTTACCAAGCGTCTCGTTAAGTTTGAAACCCGTTGCCTTCGGAAACCAGTAAGTGAGTCCAGCAAAGTAGCCAAATAACGCACCGCCAATAATCACATTGTGAAAGTGCGCCACCAAAAACAGACTGTTGTGCAACACAAAGTTGGCCGCCGGGATCGCCAGCATCACACCAGTCATCCCCCCAATCGTAAAGGTAATCAGGAATGCGCAGGTCCACCACATTGGCGAGTCAAAGGTGACCCGACCTTTGTACATGGTGAACAACCAGTTGAAAATTTTCACCCCGGTCGGTATCGAAATAACCATCGTAGCGATACCAAAGAAGGCGTTCACACTAGCACCAGCCCCCATCGTAAAGAAGTGATGCAACCACACAATGAATGACAGGAACATGATGCAGGCCGTTGCCCACACTAACGAGGTGTACCCAAACAACCGCTTGCGTGAAAAAGTGGCCGTCACCTCTGAGAATATGCCGAACGCCGGCAAAATCAGAATATACACTTCAGGGTGTCCCCAGGCCCAAATCAGATTGACGTACATCATCTGATTCCCGCCCAACTCATTGGTAAAAAAGTTGGTTCCAATATACCGATCCAAGGTCAACAAGGTGATGGTCACGGTCAGAATTGGAAACGCCAGAATGATCAACACGTTGGCGCACAAAGAGGTCCAGGTAAATACTGGCATCTTCATCAGGCTCATGCCCGGCGCCCGCATGCGAATGATGGTCACGAAGAAGTTAACGCCGCTCAGTAACGTTCCGACCCCGGATATCTGCAATGCCCACAGCCAATAATCCACGCCGACCCAAGGGCTGTATTCAAGCCCGGATAACGGCGGATACGCTAACCAGCCGGTGGCCGCAAACTCGCCCACCACCAGCGAGGCATTGACCAACATAGCCCCCACCACGAAGAGCCAGAAACTCAGAGAGTTCAAGAATGGAAAAGCGACATCACGCGCGCCAATTTGCAGCGGTACCACCAGATTCATCAAGCCCACGATCAATGGCATTGCCACAAAGAAGATCATGATCACGCCGTGCGCAGTAAAAATCTGGTCATAGTGCTCCGGCGGTAGATACCCTACTCCAGAGGATTCAGATACGGCCAAGGCTTGCTGTGAACGCATCAACAGGGCATCCGAAAAGCCGCGTATCAGCATGATAAACGCCGCAATGATGTACATAATTCCGATCTTTTTATGATCGACACTGGTCAGCCATTCATCCCACAGATAACGCAGCTTACCGTAGTACATAATGGCACCAAACACGCCGCCACCAACCATAATGACCACCAACGCCGTGGTCAGAATAATTGGGTCGTGAAACGGAATCGAGTCGAGGGTTAACTTGCCCCAGATTGGATCAGGGTTGGTCACAATAGTCGCACTATTCGCCATTTTGCTCTCCCGTGTACTTTTCAATAATTCGATTAAACATCAGCGGATTCACCGAGGAGTAGTATTCGACCGGGTGGTCTTTGCTCTTGACGCTGAGCAGTTGGTAAGCCTGCTCGCTTAAAGGGTTAGCAGCACGCTTCACTTCCGCGATCCATTGCTTGAACTCAGCTTCCGTCTTAACGTGCGCTTTGAATTTCATTCCAGAGAAACCAAACCCACTGTAATTTGCCGACAAACCTCGATACACGCCGGTTTCATCCGCAATCAGGTTCAGTTGATTCTCCATTCCGGCCATGGCGTAAATCATGCTACCGAGCTGCGGCACAAAAAATGAGTTCATGACTGTGTCCGAGGTAATCAGGAATTCCACAGGCGTATCCACCGGCAGCGCAAGTTCGTTCACAGTGGCAATTTCCTGTTCCGGATAAATGAACAGCCACTTCCAATCCAGAGCAACAACCTGAATTCGCATGGTTTGCTGCTCGGAAGCGATCGGCTGCCGCGGGTCCAGCGAGAAAGAGGTGCGATAGGTGATGATGCCCAGTACCACAATAATCACGAGCGGCACAGACCAGACCACGATCTCAACCAAATTAGAGTGCTCCCACAGTGGCCGGTAGTCCGCCTTGTCGTTGCCTGCACGGTACTTAATGGCGAACACAAAGGTCATCACGAACACCGGTATCACTACGATGAGCATGACGGCAAAAGAAAGGATAATCAGCTCCATTTGCTCTGCGGCTATCGGCCCTTTGGGATCGAAGAGCAGAAAATCGCAGGCGCTGAGTGTCAGCAACAGCCCGGCAGCGCAGGCCAACTTCAATAAGTTTCGTAACATTGGGAACCAGAACCGCTTCGAACGGCTTTATCTTATTACTGTAATTTCAGAAATTTGTGAAATTTTAAGCAAAACAATGTGTTAGGCAAGTGAAGACACATGATTTTGCGTGAATAAGATCAATATCAGCAATAACCCAGAGAAATATTCGAGGCAGGTCAGAGGGTTAGATAACGCCAATCCGTTGAGCGCTACCGGTTATTATTGCAACAAACACGCTTGCACAATGGGTGCAAAGGCCTCCGCCAACGTGTAAATCGACAACGCACCACCAAAAGCATTTTGATATTCGGGTGCATGCCGTGTCGAATTCGGGGCAAATTTTGATCGCGCGACCGCAACCGGGCTAGCGTACGAAGACAGAAAGATGGGACAAATAATGATGTTCTGCTCACTATCTTGAATCACGGATTCAAGCTCCGCTAGTTGCGCCCAGGTCACGGCATGGGTGCCGTATTGGTCATTCTCCACCGCACTGACGACCGACAGGCCCAAGAGTTCAGCAGCGTAGTACGGCATCGAATTACTGCCAAATAGCACTGCCTGTTCGGCATGCCGCTCACTCGGCGCCACGATCCTCAGCACCAACTGACGATCCGAAACATCAATGCTCGCACGCAATTGTGCCGATGCCTGTTCAGCTCTCTGCAACAGTGATTCTGCCAAAGCAGTTTTGTCGAAGAGCTTTGCTAACTCCAGAAACCGCGCGCGGGACTTTTCTGCATGTTGGTAACGTTTGCCAAAGTTTTTAAAATAGACCACCGGCGCGATGTTCGATAGCGGGCGCATCAAGGCGCGCTGAGAATACCCGATAAGGATGACGTCTGGTTGCAGTGACTTAATTCGTTTTAAATCGGGACTCAGCCGCGTGCCAACGTCTTGCGTATTCTCTGACACGTCGACGGTCGCCGCGTGTTGCTGAAAAGTGGCAATATCCGCCATGCCAATCGGCACCTCACCAAGCGCCAGCATATTTTCAGCCAGCGCCCAATTGAGGACAACTACGCGGCTTGGCGGTGACTCGAAACGGTGAATGCCATGCGAGTCAGTTATTTCGATCGCGGCGCTGACAACACTAAGACCGATACTGCAGACAATTACGCCCCCCAAGCAATGGAGTAGAAGAATTCTACGCAAACAACGTTGCATCCCGGCTCTACTCAAGTTCATCGGTTAGCGCTGCGGTGCCTTCTTTTCTACCACGCCCCAACACCTTGTCTTTAAAAGCAAACACACCAGCAACCGTTGAGCCCATTTTCATCATCTTACCTAGGTCCGATGTGCTCAAAGCCACCAATTCGTCGACCATTTTTGACACGCTGTCGATCAGCTCATAAATCTCGATCATACGATCCTGCGCATACTTACCTTCATCCGACGCTGGCTCACGCATGATTTCATCGCGCAACATGGTCAGCGTTGGGGCAACTTCTCGCTTATGCCGCTCTTCCAACACAATACGCGCCACTTCGATAATGTCATCCAGTGTGCTGTAGTATTCCTTACGATCACCGGGGTAATGCGTCAGCTTCAATAAGCGCCAAGACTGTAATTCCTTGAGCCCCATGCTGACATTTGAACGCGAGATGCTGAGCATTTCGGCTATTTCGTCCGCATTCAGTGGTCGACTGTAGACCATTAGCAAGGCATACATCTGACCGACAGTTCGATTAAATCCCCAGCGGCTACCCATCTCGCCGAAGTGCGCCACAAAGGTTTCGATTTTGGTTGACAGTTTCATACTGGCAATACCCCAGTTATTTCGACTGTCCGCAGTCTACCCGTTTCTGTGTGAACGACACAAGCGGGGCGCATATAGAGCGCCCGGGAGGACATCGCTGTGGAATCGAGATCAAGCCGATCAGAATGACGTCGGCGAGCAGCATCCAAGCCGCTAAGGAAGATTCCTAACTAGTAGGAACTAGAAAGGCTAAACAAAACGACCGCGACGGAGCCGCCAGCGGTCGTTTTGAATTTAATTTAATTAGATTTGCTACGTTGGTAAGTTTTATCGGGTGTCGATTGCCCTTCGCCCATCACTTGCATCCAGTGCTTATGTTGTACGACGCGCTTTTGCTTACCATCCATCTGCGCGGTCGCAACTTTCGCTGCTTCAATCGACACTCGGTCACTTTCGTTTCCAAGAAGTTTGTTCGTGCTTGCCACGTGTATCACCCATACCAGCCGGCGGTATACCAGCATATAAAGTTTTCTCGAATGGACGTTATCCACACACACAAATAATAACGTCATCCCTCAGTATTACTTTAGAGCATGGCTGATTTTTTTCCCAGCAAAGAGTGCCGCACGATCAGCTGTAATTTAATGATATTTCGAAATATTCTGCGCATCCGCCAATCTGGAACGAGCTTCACTGACACTCGAAAACAAGCCCCCCAACAGCTTCTCCTGGATGCCCTTTTTGGTCTCCATCTTCAGCTCAAAAATATCAAACTGATCCAATGCGTTAATCAG
This sequence comes from Arenicella chitinivorans, assembly GCF_014651515.1. Classification (NCBI taxonomy): domain Bacteria; kingdom Pseudomonadati; phylum Pseudomonadota; class Gammaproteobacteria; order Arenicellales; family Arenicellaceae; genus Arenicella; species Arenicella chitinivorans. Next base: position 207,580 of record NZ_BMXA01000003.1, on the reverse strand, counting down.
ATAATCATCGCTGGTGATTAATTCGTCTACTAGGTTTAACTCTAACGCCTGTGTGCCATACCAGTGCTCACCTGTGGCCACCTTGTCCATATCCAGGTTCTCACGGTGACGTTGGACAAACTCACGAAACAGGTGATGCGTGTCTTGTAGCTCCTGCTTCAGTTTTTCTCGCTCCTTGTCGCTATTCTTGCCAAACATTGTGACCGTACGCTTGTATTCGCCTGCAGTATGTTGTTCGAAATCAATACCTGCTTTGTCCAACATACGATTGAAGTTGGGTAGTTGAGCCAATACGCCAATGGACCCCAGAATCGCAAAAGGAGCTGACACAATTTTATCTGCGACGCACGCCATCATGTAGCCGCCACTGGCAGCCACTTTATCGACTGACACAGTAAAACCCAATTTTGCGTCCTTGATGCGTTGCAATTGCGACGCAGCCAATCCATGTTCGTGCACCACACCACCGGAATTATCCAACTTAAGCAGGACCTGATCTTCCGGCTTAGCGATGCTCAACATTGCCGTAATCTCATCTCTGAGCGTCTCGACCTGAGAAGCCCGGATGTCACCTTCAAACTCTAATACAAACAACTTCGGCTTTGCCTCGCCTTTTCCGGCCTGTGCCTTTTTGGCCGCTTTGGCTTCATCCTTCAAATGCTGTTTAAAGTGCTTTTTATCTAATACCGCAGACAACACAGCATTTTTAAGTTGTTGATACTTTTCGTTCAGATTGGTCACTTTGAGCTCAGAGCTATCTTCCTTTTTATTACGAGCGCCGGCAACGATGGCCACAGCAAACATCAAAGCAATCAAACCAGTAACGACCTTTGCGACAAACATTCCGTATGAGAGCAAAAATTCAGACATAAGAATCTACACAATTTAGAATTTCAAGAGTTCGACATTATACCGACCTAATCGCGGCACACTAGCGCGAATCAGCCCATTACTTGACTTTTGATTGCCTTCATCTATATTTGACGGAAGCTGTATCCTGAGCACAATTGCTACGGGTCTACACCAACCAATCTTGAGCCCCGTGCTCAAGCCAATGGGAGAAATCTTAGATGGCCACAAAGAAAACAAAAAAGAAAGCCAAGAAGGTAGTTGCCGCAGAGGAAACCAAGGCTGTTAAAAAGAGCAGCAAGAAAGTAGCCAAAAAGGCTGCTAAGAAAAAGGCTGCTAAAAAGGTAGCCAAAAAAGCATCCAAGAAAAAGGCTGCTAAAAAGGTCACCAAAAAAGCACCCAAGAAAAAGGCTGCTAAAAAGGTCACCAAAAAGGCTTCTAAGAAAAAGGCTGCTAAAAAGGTAGCCAAAAAAGCATCCAAGAAAAAGGCTGCTAAAAAGGTAGCCAAAAAAGCATCCAAGAAAAAGGCTACTAAAAAGGTCACCAAAAAAGCATCCAAGAAAAAGGCTGCTAAAAAGGTCACCAAAAAAGCACCCAAGAAAAAGGCTGCTAAAAAGGTCACCAAAAAAGCACCCAAGAAAAAGGCTGCTAAAAAGGTCACCAAAAAAGCTTCTAAGAAAAAGGCTGCTAAAAAGGTCACCAAAAAAGCATCCAAGAAAAAGGCTACTAAAAAGGTCACCAAAAAGGCTTCTAAGAAAAAGGCTGCTAAAAAGGTCACCAAAAAGGCTTCTAAGAAAAAGGCTGCTAAAAAGGTAGCCAAAAAAGCATCCAAGAAAAAGGCTGCTAAAAAGGTCACCAAAAAAGCTTCTAAGAAAAAGGCTGCCAAAAAGGTCACTAAAAAAGCATCCAAGAAAAAGGCTACTAAAAAGGTCACCAAAAAGGCCTCTAAGAAAAAACTCGGCAAAAAAGCTGGGCTGACAATCCCGAGGCCGTTTTAGGTTTTAAACGATTCTTTGAAAAAGCCACCTTTACGGTGGCTTTTTTCGTTGTTCCCCCGGCCGTTTCGTAACGCGACTATGAGACAAGCTGTGGTACGATTACGCGGTCTAAACACGCTTGTAATTGGAGGGCGTAATGTCTAAAGCCATCGACATACCCAAGAGTCTCGAAAACGAGATTGATTTGACCGCAGCTCAGGCCCGTTCGATCACGCACAGTGCGCTCGGCGAAACCGCGGAACAAGACTTGCGGCAAAAACTGTTGCGCTTAATGAAAGAGCAGGATGCCATTCTGGTTTCTCACTATTATGTTGACGAAGACTTGCAAGATCTTGCAGAAGAAAGCGGTGGCAAGGTGGCCGACTCTCTGGAAATGGCACGTTACGCCTACGAACATGAAGCCAGTACGATTATCGTAGCTGGCGTCAAATTCATGGCCGAGACGTCAAAGATATTGAGTCCTAACAAGCGGGTTTTACTGCTCGACAAGGAGGCTGAGTGCTCACTCGATATCGGCTGCCCTATTGACGAGTTCTCCGCATTCTGCGACGAACATCCGGACCGCACGGTGGTGGTGTACGCCAACACCAGCGCTGAAGTTAAGGCGCGTGCCGATTGGGTTGTGACGTCCTCAATTGCATTAGAGATTTGTACTTATCTTCGTGATCGCGGCGAAAAAATCATCTGGGGGCCTGACCGTTTCCTCGGCTCGTATATCCAGAAAGAGACCGGTGCCGACATGATCATGTGGCAGGGCTCTTGTATCGTCCATGAAGAGTTCAAGGCTGAGGCGCTCCTGGAGATGAAAAAACAACACCCCGATGCCGCAGTGTTAGTTCACCCTGAGTCACCGATGAGCGTTGTTGATCTAGCTGATGTGGTCGGGTCAACCAGTAAGATTTTGAATGCTACACGTGAATTGCCGAATAAGAAGTTCATCGTCGCCACTGAAGATGGCATCTTTCACAAGATGAAAGAATATTCTCCCGACAAAGAGTTTATCGCGGCTCCCACTGCGGGTAGTGGCGCAACATGTAAAAGTTGTGCGCAATGCCCCTGGATGAAAATGAACGACTTACAACGGCTGGAGCATGTATTGGAGACTGGCGACAACGAGATAAGTATTGAAGAATCGGTACGCACTAAAGCAGAGCGGTCGCTGAAACGCATGGTCGATTTTGCGAATACACATATCCGTCCCGGCATGAAAGTCAGTGGCGACGCCTAGCCGTCACTGTCGTTTATTTCGCTTATCACCCGTCTCATCGACTCCACATCGTTGCTATGAAATATTACGGCCAGGAATCTGACCTGCATAATCGCCAATCACGCACTGGCGTACTATTAGTAAATCTGGGGACACCCGCCAAACCAATTTGCCCAAGGCTGCGAGACTACTTGTCAGAGTTTTTGATGGACCCTCGAGTCATCGAGCTACCCGCCCTGTTTCGCACCATACTGGTGAAAGGGATCATCATTAATTTTCGCGCCCATAAAAGCGCCGCAACTTATCGCGAAATATGGACTGAAGAAGGCTCACCTTTACTTATCAACACACAGGGCTTGGGCGATAAGACCGCCACGCTATTGGGCGATGAGTACCAGGTTGAGATTGCCATGCGATACGGTCAGCCCAGCGTTGAAGAGAAACTACGCAAACTACATAATGCCGGAACCAACAATCTCATTGTCATTCCGCTGTACCCGCAATACAGCGGCAGCACCAACGGCTCGACCTTCGATGCGGTCGCTAAGGCGCTGCAAAAATTTAGATGGGTTCCGAATTTAAAGTTCGTAAGTCATTACTATGACCAACCCGCATACATTCAAGCCATTGCGGACTCGGTCAAATCCCACTGGGACACATTCGGCCGAGCACAGAAGCTCATCATGTCGTTTCATGGCGTGCCCAAAAAGTACATCACCAAAGGCGACCCCTACCAGCAACAATGCCAGGCAACCGCTCTCGCTATCGCTAAAAAGCTTGCGCTCAAAGACGACGAATGGATGTTGGTATTCCAGTCTCGCTTTGGCGCACAAGAGTGGCTACAACCTTATTGCGATGAAACACTTAAGTCGCTGCCTGCACAAGGTATCAAATCCGTGGACATGATCTGCCCTGGTTTCAGTGCGGATTGTCTTGAGACGCTGGAAGAAATTGAAGGTGAAAATAAGGAGTACTTTATGAAGGCTGGCGGCGAAGACTACCGCTATATTTCCTGCTTGAACGACTCACCTGCACACGCTGCTTTGATGGCGGATATCGTCCATCAGCACAGCCAGACGTAGGGAGTTAAAACTCATTGTGCAGCAGTTTCGATGTAGACCATTCGAACTACGACTGCTCGACACATTGATGTGCTGGTTCCAGACTGAACAGGATGTCCGGAATTGGGCCGGGCCAGGTTTTCGCTTCCCCTTCACTGCCGCCAGTTTCGCAAAGGACGCCTGTTTGGAACCGCTCAACTGTATCGCCATGACCAACCGGGATGGCGAACTAGTCGCGTTTGGGCAATTCTATAATCGCTTGAATTTCTGCCACCTCGCTCGACTTGTTGTCAACCCCGAATATCGCGGACGGGGGCTGATCACGCTACTAGTCGAATACTTGTGCGGCACTGGGTGCCTTCATCTTGGCGTACGGCAGGCAAGTCTTTTCGTCAACGCCCACAACTTGCCTGCACTCAAGGTTTACCGCAGACTCGGTTTCACTGAGACCGACTACCCCGACCTGTTGCCTTTCGAAGGACATCTGTATCTCACTCGTTGGCAAAAAAAAGCCGAAGGTGATGTCACCTTCGGCCAAGACCTATTACAAGGGTCGTAGTAAATAAATCAATAATCAGTTAGCCGCCACAACACTGGCTGGGCAGCTGTTGGCACTTTTGCAACTCAACGCCAACGCTTGGTCGCCACGGATCACGCAGGTCATGCTGGAACGCTCACCATTGGCAACCACACGCAGTCGCGCCTTGAAGAAGTTACGTCGTGATGTGATATTGGCCGCTTTTACGCTATCAATGTTTTGGTATTGAGCATTTACACTGTCGATGCAATCAGCCAACATCTCATTGTCAGTCCGTTTTACCGCCGCGCCGGCACTCGCAGACATAAGAAGCGATGCAGCCAAGATCAAGCCAGAAATTCGTTGTTTAGTTGTGTGTGTCATTTGTGCTACCAGGAGTAAGAGTGAGAAACCGGATTGAGCATTCACTCAATCAACCAGCTTGCATTTGACTCTTTTCAGAATAGCAATTCTGCCGAAATACTCGTTAACCCTACTGAATTTTAAAATTCGGCAGAGTTTTTAATTATTCGAAAGAAGCTCGGCGCGGTATTTGGTTGGCGAGACACCGAAATGCTCCTGGAACGCGGTGTTAAACGAAGAGATAGACCGGAAGCCAACGTCCAATGCAATACTCAATACCGGCACACGCGTATCCTCGCGCAGCTTGACCCCGGCCTCTTCGATGCGATACCGATTCACAAATTGATTGAAATTACGGTACCCCAACTCCTGATTGATCTTTTGGCGCAATTTGTATTCCGGCATATTCATGATCTTCGCCAATGTGCCGACCCGTAGATCATGATCGGCGTACAGGCGTTCACGCTGCATTTTATCCAACAATGATTGCATCATTGGATCTTCCGTCGCTGGCTGCACAGGTAACGGCGGGGTCAGCAATTGGAGCGAGGGGTTGAGTCGAATTACAAAGTAATTCAATGTGAACGAGAAAACAAAAATTGCCAAACTGGTCAGCACATCAAGTGCAATCGGCGGATTAAAACTTGTCAGCACTTCAACACTGATAACGATAAACGCCATTAATGTGAGCGCAAAAATAAAAACATTGCGAATTTTAGCGCGCATTTCGACGAGATCATTGTCGCGACCACGCCAAACGACAAAGATAGCGACTGCGGCGATTCCAGTCTTTAAAGCTTGCAACCACCATGGCGAACCCGGCAAGCCGATGTCGGTGAACTGGTAGTATAAAGATGCAAGAATTGAGGTACTCACCAGCGCAATGACCCAAACCGGGGGATGGCAATTTTCCTCGAATATAAACCACACAAACAACAACATCAGACTGGGCGTAATCGCGGACAAATACCAGAGGAATAAGACATCACTCCCCAACGGCGTGTAATCGTCGATTAAACTCATGCCGAGGTAGGCGACAATACCCAGCATCAACAGGATACCAACGCCACGCACACGTTTAGGGTTGTCGGAACAGAGCAACAGCAAGATGAACAGCAATACCTGCGATATCGAAAGCAGGCGAAGTACGATATTGGCGTACTCGAGCAAGCTCTATGCTCCCCAGGAGTTTCGGCGTGGTCGTTTAGCGATCGACAGAATCCAGCCCAACAATAGCCCAAGGAATACCGTCCCGCCGCCGAGAACATACCAGCGTTTGGCGCTTTGATCCTTCAAGGTCTCATTCTGAATTCGAATATCGTCCAGCTGCAACAACAGTTGCTGTACTTCGGTTTCAAGCTTTGCGGCCTTTTGCGCAAGCTTTACGGAATCACCAGAAATCCGCTGAATCTCAGTTAATTCAGTGGTGGCTTTCTGCAATTGATCAGTCAACTCGGTGTTCAAGCGAATCAGCTCCTGATTCTCTTCTTGACTGTTAACTAACAAAGACTGCAGTTCGCCGGGCTTGGATTTCAACTGCTCTAGTTGTTCCTCGAGATAGCGCACTCGGTTACGTGCAGATGGGTTCTGACTCAAAAACCGCGTGAGCACGTACCCGATTTCGCCGCGTGAGGTCTGTACTTGGCTATGCCCGTTACCAGCATCCAAGCGCAGTACTTCAAGTCGGGTACCACTTTTCAGCGCTTTAACAATTTTATTCTGAACACTCGGACCCGTCCGCAGCATGATCTCAAATTCATCCGTAACATAGCGAGTTTGTGCGTGTCCATTGGCCGCAACGCCGAGCAGAAACAAAGCAAAAATCCAGTGCAATCGAAAACGAGTTAAAAACGTCATAAAAACTAGAATGTAGGTGCGCAGATAGCGTGATTATACACACGCCGCAGCCATTTTGACCGGCTTCATCACGCCAAATTCGAGGGCCTTTACTCGATTTCCAACTCTTTCAATTTCCGGGTCAGCGTATTTCTACCCCAACCAAGCAATTTTGCTGCGTTTTGTCGGTGACCGCCAGTGTGATCCAGCGCCACTTTCAGCAGAGTGCTTTCAAAACGCTTCACCAAATCGCTCAGTACGTCCTTCTTGCCAATGTTTAATTGTTGTTGGACTACCTTTGCCAAAGCCGACTCCCAGTTGACTGCACGTCCTTCCGCCGGCTCACCCAGCACTTCCTTGGGCAGATCTTCGACACCAACTTTTAGCGCCGGTGCCATCACCGTGATCCACCGACAAATGTTTTCCAATTGCCGCACATTTCCTGGCCAGTCATATGCCATCATGCGCTGCAAAGCTTCGTCCGACAACACCTTCATATCCACCTGCAACTCATCGGCACTGGCACGCAAAAATCGTTTCGACAGTAACGGCACATCTTCGGCTCGTTCGCGCAGTGCCGGCAAATCGATTCGAATAACATTCAAGCGGTGATACAAATCCTCCCGAAAATGACCTTCCTGCACTTGTTTTTCCAGATTACGGTTGGTGGCCGCCAACACGCGCACATCAACGGAAATCAGGTCACGGCCGCCAACCCGGTAAAAACGTTTATCGGACAGTACGCGTAGCAAACGAGTTTGTAGCTCGGCGCTCATCTCACCAATTTCATCCAAAAACAAGGTGCCACCATTGGCTTGCTCAAAGCGGCCCTTACGCTGTGCCTGCGCACCAGTAAACGCGCCCTTTTCATGCCCGAACAATTCGGATTCTAATAATTCGCCAGGAATTGCAGCAATGTTGATTGCCACGAATGGTTTGGATGCACGTGGACTGTGACGATGCAACGCGTTAGCCACCAGCTCCTTACCGGTACCCGATTGGCCGCAGATCATGACATTAATATTGGACTTAGCTAAACGACCGATCGCACGAAACACCTCTTGCATCGCCGGTGCCTCGCCAATGATCTCGACTTCTTTATCCGGTGCTTCATCCGCAACCCGGGCACCTTCTTTCGGTTCCACAGCACGACGTACGAGTCGCACTGCCTCATCCAAATCGAACGGTTTGGGTAAATACTCAAAGGCACCGCTCTCATACGAAGCCAGTGCACTGTCAAGGTCAGTATGCGCAGTCATTACAATACACGGCACGTGCGGCAGCTGCTCATGCAACTGTTGCGCCAGTTCGAGACCGCTGATCCCTGGCATTCGGATGTCGGTCATCAACACATCTGGCGTGGCACTGTCCAGCGCCTGCAACGCACTCTCTGCGTCTTCAAAGTCACGCACCTCGAAACCTTCTGCGCGTAAAGCACGCGCCAGTACCCATCGAATCGATGAGTCGTCATCCACTATCCAGATATTATGCATCGTCATCCCCCTCGTATGGATACGGCAAATAAATCGAGAAACACGTTTTTCCGTGATAATCCTCTAACTGAACAACCCCATTATGACGTTGTACGATCTCCTGGGTAATCGACAGCCCCAACCCACTGCCTTCTGGTCGTCCGGTAATCAACGGATCAAACAAAATTTCTTTCATCTCTTCCTGCACACCTGGACCTTCGTCCCAGATCTTTATTTTTAACGCCTGTCGATGCATCACCTGATTTATCGTCACAAAGCGCTCGAACTTGGTAATCAACCCTAAAGTGACAAACCGCTTGCCCTCCTGCGCTTCAATGGCATTGCCGACGATATTCAACACAGCTTGAATCATCTGCTCTCGGTCCACGTTGACCTCTGGCAAGGCCGGATCATAGATGCGGTTCACAACGAGGCGCTTGCTGTGCTTCACACTGACCAGATGCACAACATGCTCGAGTACCTCATGAATGTTGAGGCGAACCGGCTTTAGCTGTTCACGAGAACCCATAACACGATCCACCAAGCGTGTTAATCGGTCTGCTTCTTTAATGAGTATCTCGGTTAATTCTTTACGTGATGGGTCTTGTATTTCGCGGTACAACAGCTGCGCTGCGCCGCGAATACCGCCAAGCGGATTCTTAATTTCATGCGCCAATCCACGCATCATCAAACGGAATGATTGCTGCCGTTCCAATTGATTTTTTTCTTTCATGAACCGCGAAATGCGATTGATCGAATTAATCTCCATCAACGTCGCGGAACGTGTACTCTTAGGCACCAAAATGCACGACAGTGTCATATCGACCAGTGCGGTAGCGTCCGCGGTCGGCAACTCGACCTCACGCAGCGTAAATTTGGCGTTCTGACTACTGCATTTCTCCAGACAAGACTGCACCATCTCATCCGGAATCAACTGACTAACCGGTGTACCGATCAGGTAACGTCGACTCTGGCAAAACAAGGTTTCCGCAGCGATGTTGACTTGCTCAACTAACCCATTCGGGTCGATCAACAGCAGAGCACATTCAAGGCTCTCGATGAGAAGTTTGCTATCCACAGTACCTTACTAAAGTTGAACTAAATCTCGGTTATGATGTCTCTATGCACCATTTTGGTGCATCCGTATCTAAATTTACCCCAGGGTAAAACTTTGGACCACAATACTTTTCAATCAGCAGGTCATCCCTGGACCAGCCATGCCTGCGAACAGGCGACAAATGCAGGGTTATACTAAAACCCCGAGAGTGCTCGTTATAAGACAAGCACTCTCGGACGGTCAACCGTTTAACAGCTGTATGACATTTGGAACTCAATTGGGTGCGTATTCATACGCAACGCGTCAACTTCTGCTTGTTTCAACTCCAAGTAGCCGTCGATCGCACTGTCACTGAATACACCGCCAGCCAGCAAGAACTCACGATCGGCATCCAATGCAGCCAGTGCGTAATCCAGACCGGCAGCGACGGTTGGAATCTTGGCTTGCTCAGCGGCAGGCAACTCGTACAAATCCTCATCCGCAGCTTCACCTGGATGAATCTTGTTTTGGATGCCGTCCAAACCGGCCATCAACATCGCGGTGAATGCCAGATATGGGTTTGCTGTGGAATCCGGGAAACGGATTTCGATACGACGACCTTTTGGATTAGTAACATAAGGAATACGGCAAGATGCGGAACGATTGCGTGCTGAGTAAGCCAGCAATACAGGCGCTTCGAAACCAGGCACCAAACGCTTGTAGCTATTGGTCGATGCGTTTGCAAACGCGTTGATTGCTTTGGCGTGCTTGAAAATACCACCAATATAGTAAAGCGCGGTTTCGCTCAAACCACCATAGCCGTCGCCAGCAAAAGTGTTCTCGCCATCTTTGAAGATCGATTGATGCACGTGCATACCGGAACCGTTATCACCAACGATTGGCTTGGGCATAAATGTCGCGGTTTTGCCGAACATATGCGCTGTATTGTGGACCGCATATTTGAAAATCTGTACTTCGTCGGCTTTACGAACCAAGGTGTTAAAGATAGTACCGATTTCGCATTGACCGCCAGTCGCTACCTCGTGGTGATGGACTTCGGTTGGCACACCCATCGCCTCAGCAGATTGGCACATCGCAGAACGCAGATCATGCAGTGAATCAACGGGTGGTACTGGGAAGTAACCGCCTTTTAAACCTGGACGGTGCGCCATATTACCGCCTTCATAAGGCTTCTCTGAGTTCCAGAAAGCTTCGGCTGAATCGATCTCGTAGAAAGCCCCACGAGGCTCAGTGGCAAACCGCACGTCGTCGAATACGAAGAACTCGTTTTCAGGACCAAAGTAGGCCGCATCGCCGATACCGGTTTCTTTTAAATAGGCTTCCGCACGTTTCGCGATCGAACGTGGGTCACGTTCATAGCCACTCATTGTGGATGGCTCAACGATATCACAGCGGATATTCAAAGTTTTATCTTGGAAGAATGGGTCAATCACTGCAGACTCTGCCTCTGGCATGAGAATCATGTCGGACTCATTAATTCCTTTCCAGCCAGCGACTGACGAACCGTCGAACATTTTACCTTCTTCGAACGTATCTTCATCAATTACGCTGGTCGGAACCGTAACGTGTTGTTCTTTGCCGCGCGTGTCGGTAAAACGAAAATCCACGTACTTCACATCTTCGTCTTTAATCTGCTTTAAAACGTCTTTGACTGACATTTCCTTACCTCAATAACTTTTGGTTTAAATTGATTAGTTGACCACCGTTGAAATGATCGCCTCTCGCCTGCTTCCAACGGTTGAAGCATGGCTAGCTCACTTCGACGTACAACCGATGCCGGTGAGTGGTACTGCAAATGCTTAACGTTTTAACATCTACAACCATGCTTCAACGTGCCGTTGAAAAAACTGCCTGTAGCTCTGTGCACTGAGCTCGGGCAGGAAATGATGAGCAAGCATTGTGCCAACTTTCCAGAACTTGAAATATGTTGAAGCGTCAATGAATACGGTGCCCAAGCGACGACGCGCTTTTAATCACCAAAGCATGGATAGCACCAAAACGGTGCATTATAAACTATTGAGCACCAATATGGTGCATTTTAGCACTCTACCACGCTGACAGGGACTTCGATTACGTTAACAGCCAAGCCACCACGTGCCGTTTCCTTGTATTTGTCCTTCATATCCTTGCCCGTTAGACGCATCGTTTTGATCACTTTATCCAGCGACACATAGTGCGACCCGTCCCCTTTTAGTGCAATCCGCGCCGCATGGATAGCTTTTACCGACGCCATCGCATTACGTTCAATACAGGGCACTTGCACCAATCCACCAATCGGATCACAGGTCAATCCGAGGTTGTGTTCCATTGCAATCTCGGCGGCGTTTTCCACTTGACTGGGCGTTCCCCCCAGCACTTCGGTCAATGCCCCAGCCGCCATAGAGCACGCCGAACCAACCTCGCCTTGACACCCAACTTCTGCGCCACTGATCGACGCATTGCGTTTATACAGGATTCCAATCGCCGCTGCCGTGAGCAAAAAGCGCATTACGCCACGCTCATTCGCACCGTGTGTAAAACGCGTGTAGTAATGTAGAACCGCTGGAATAATTCCGGCGGCACCGTTCGTTGGCGCGGTCACGACCCGCCCACCAGCAGCATTCTCTTCGTTGACTGCCAACGCGTACAAGGTCACCCAGTCCAACACCGCGAGCGGATCCGATAACGAACGCTCTGGTGCAGCCAAGAGTTTTTGATGCAATTCTCGTGCGCGTCGCTGAACTTTGAGTCCACCCGGCAACACGCCCTGGTTGTGCAGACCGGTGTTAACACATTCTTGCATCACCGACCAAATCGCCAATAGCTGTGCTTCAATCTCTTGCGGACTACGCCAAGCTTGTTCGTTCTCCAGCATTAGGTCTGAGATCGACATTTGGTGCTCATCACACAAGGCCAATAAATCCGCTGCCGAACCAAACGGGAAGCGCAACTCGGTGGTGTCTTGCGATACCATCTCCACTCCATCCGGCACCACAAAGCCACCGCCGACCGAATAGTAGGTTTTCGCCCGCAATTCATTTTGCTCCGCATCATACGCGGCAAAGGTCATGCCATTACTGTGTGTCGGCAACGACTTTCGAAAATGCAGAATCAGATCTGCATCGCGATCAAACTTAATTTGTTTTGAGCCCGCCAGATTCAACGTGCCCTCTTGCTTAATGTGCTCATAGCGAGACAGCGCAGTGCTTACGTCCACTGATTCTGGAGTCTCACCAAGCAGGCCAAGCACCACCGCTTTCGGCGAGCCGTGACCTTTACCGGTTGCACCCAATGACCCAAATAATTCAACCTTAATCCGCACCACCTGAGGCAATTGACCGGCGTCAACTAATCCATCCACGAACATCTTGGCAGCGCGCATCGGCCCGACCGTGTGTGAGCTGGATGGACCAATCCCGATGGAAAACAAATCGAAAGCGCTAATACTCATAATGCCCTGTTGCGTCGTTGCAAAGTTGGTTGAAATTAGTTCGCACTATACCCGAATTGCCAGTGTTTCTTTCACCGTTTCCATTGCGGCGATACTGGTTGAACCGTAGACACCTGGCACGGCCAATAATTGTTCTTCCAAAAAGTCTCGGTAAGCCCGCATGTCACGAACCCGCGCTTTCACCAGAAAATCAAAACTCCCAGTTACCAGATAACACTCTTGCACATGATCCAGGTTTTGAATCGCCAATCGAAACTCCTCAAAGGTTTGTTTACTTGAGCGATCTAGGCTGATTTGGACAAACACCACCAGACCCGCATCCAATTGCTTGGCACTCAGGCGTGCGGAATACCCCTCTATATACCCGGCACGTTCTAGTTTGCGCACGCGCTCAATACAGGGTGTGGTGGTCAAGCCAACTTTTTTACCCAAATCCGTATACGAAATTCGGCCGTCTAACTGCAACGCTGCCAAAATACGGCGATCGTATTTATCAAGCTTATTGGGCTCGTCGGAATACTCCATAGAATTGAATATTACTGGTCATTTATGGTGAATCAGATGATATCACCATGAGGCACTCTCAAAACGATAATATTTGTCGTTTCAAGAAGAATATAGATAATTTATCGCTTACCAAGCGCCTGCGCTGTCGATAAAATTACCAGCAAGTAATCTCACATCCCTTAAATTGAGGAAATCAGCATGAAAATCGGTGTGCCAAAGGAAATTAAGAATCACGAGTACCGTGTAGGACTCAGCCCCGCGAGTGCAAAGGAACTCATTGCCAACGGGCATGAAGTCACCATTGCCACCGGCGCTGCCGCAGGCATTGGCCTGACCGACGATGTGTATCGTTCCATGGGAGCCAAAATCGCAGACAGCAACGAAGCCATCTTTGCCGAAAGCGAAATGATCATTAAAGTGAAAGAGCCACAGCCTCAGGAGTGCAAGCAACTGAGTCGCGGACAACTCTTATTCACCTATCTGCACCTGGCACCAGACCCAGAACAAACCAAACTATTACTCGAATCCGGCGTCACTGCGGTTGCCTATGAAACCGTCACTGGCCCGGGCAACACGCTGCCACTATTAGCGCCAATGAGTGAAGTTGCCGGTCGCCTGGCGGCGCAAGCGGGCGCTCACTGCCTTGAACGCGCACAAGGCGGCTGCGGTGTATTGATGGGCGGCGTACCTGGCACCGAGCCAGCCAAAGTATTGGTCATTGGCGGCGGTGTGGTTGGCCAGAACGCGGCCTATATCGCACGCGGCATGGGCGCTAATGTAACCATTCTGGATCGCTCGATTTCTAAATTGCGCGAACTCGACATCGAATTTCAAGGCAAAGCTAACTGCGTCTACTCCACCACAGAATCGATTGAGCGTTACGCAATTGAATCAGATCTGGTCATCGGCGCAGTTTTGATACCAGGTGCTAACGCGCCCAAACTGATTACCCGCGAGATCATCGGTAAAATGAAACCCGGCTCCGTGGTTGTGGACGTGGCAATTGACCAAGGTGGCTGCCTAGAGACGTCCAAGCCCACCACGCACCAAGACCCCACTTTCGTGGTGGACGGTGTCGTGCACTACTGCGTTGCCAATATGCCAGGTGCCGTGCCACAAACATCAACGTATGCATTGAACAATGCCACCCTGCCATTCTCATTGGCGATGGCCAACCACGGCTGGAAAGCAGCTATGCAACAAAACAAAGATCTGCTGAACGGTCTCAACGTACACGACGGCAAACTGACCTACAAAGCCGTCGCCGATGCGCAAGGGTTAGAATACACCGACCCCGCCTCTCTGATCCTCTAGTTGTAATTCAGGACATAGCCAAGGAAGGCAAAAGCCGCGCTCTGTGTTTACAGAGTGCGGCTTTTAATTTGCGGTTTGTTACTTCCGGCTCATCGCACATAGTCGTTCAAGGTTCCTGCCGTTTTTATTCAGCATTAGGCTTGGTGAAGTCGCCTTTTATATTTTAAGATTGGACCGGTTTTACTTTCTAACCAGAGGGAAACTGGAACCTCCAACCGAACAGTGTTAGCAAACTCATCAGGTGTTTGCGCGACCGCTCCCAATCGCCTAACCAACGCAACAGGAAATCTACTATGCACATTATCGTCGGCGTCCTTGGCTTGATCGTCACCATATTGGTCCTTTTTAATCGTTTAGCGGACGCTGGAATCGACATTGGCTGGCTCAATCCATTCACCTGGCGTCGCCGAAGAGCATGGCGTAAAAAGTATGAAGGCAACCCGGTGTTTTCGTTAGAGGGACCGCTGGAAGTGGCCGCCATGCTGGCAACCTCGGTTGCTAAAATCGATGGTGAAATCAGTAGCGATGAAAAGCAAACACTCCTCACTTTGTTTCAAAGCGAGCTCGGTAGATCGGAAAAAGAAGCCTCAGACTTGCTGATGTCGAGTATCTATATTTTTGGTGATGGCGAAGATGCCATTGCGAAACCCGAAAAAGTGATGAACCGATCACTGGATAAATTTTCGGAGGAACAGGCACGCTCGGTGATGTTCTTACTCAACTCAATCAAAGACATCAACCAAAGCAACCTAAAAGAAAAAGAGCGATTCGTCAGCAAGGTCAGCGGCGAGTTCGACAAGCTATTCAATGCCAAGGCCGGATGGTGATTGAGCGACTTCGTCACTAAGATGCAACTGATACATTATCGAGCTAAGAAAAATGAGCACTGTATTCTGTTACGGCTTCGAAGGTGTATTTGATGGTTCGCCCGAGTATGAGTACCGCTATTCGGAGATCGGCAAACTACACAAGTGTATTATCTTCCTATATCAAACAGATGCCACCTTGGACTTTGGTAGTGCGGAAATCGAAATTGCAAAATTTGGCTTTACTCAAATTAGAGACTTACAGGGAAACCAGCTCAAAATTGAGTCGCTCAACTCACCTCATAGCGTCAAGTTTCAACCGTATTTCGAAGAAGCCTTGAACCACGGCAGCTCCTTTGCGATTTACGAAAGCAACTAACGTAGCTTGGCTCTCGAGTAAAAAGGGCAACACCACAATGGCGCTGCCCCTCCGAACTACTTATCTAACACGATCAATTATTCAATTCGTTGGTAAGTAATGTTGGTCATGGTGACCACTGCGGTATTGATATTGAAGCTGTTGTAACATGCGGCAAATGAACTTGAATCACCCTTGGTACCGCAATTGACATTCCCGTTAGGGTTTTGTGATTGCAAGTAATTACCGAATTTCAGGTAATCGGCACTACTGGTCTGCACGGTCATTTGTTGTGTTGTGCCTAAAGCGCTCACCGTCAAACTTCCGTAATTATTCTCGACTCTAAGGTTGAAAGTATCACCCGATTCGATCGTACCCAGTGGGAATTTAAGCTCTGTGCCGCTGGTATTTCGCATGCGCACATACACATCGAAAATGCCGTTGGTGTGCGTGCTATCAAAGAAACCGGATTCGTTGGTGTCCGACACATAGACCTTCATGGTGGTGCCTAATCCGCTTGCATGATATTGCGCAACGATCATTTTGCCACCATCCGAGAGATCGACTTTATAATCCGCTTGCAGTAACTCATAGGTCTGATTCATCGGTAAACGGTCTGCTGGCGGAATTTTCATTTCGTGTCGCCACCCATTCCCATTGGGTGTGGTGTACTGGGCCTGAAGTGCATTAAAGACCAACGCATTTCCTTGTACTGGGCTACCACCTTCTGAATCGTCCATGGTACTGAGCAAAAGCTGAGGGATGGCGCTGTTACCACCGCCACCACCGCCACCACCGCCACCACCGCCAGAACCGGAACCCGTGACGTAGATGTCCACTTCAGTGAGACTATTCCAGCTGTTGGATGTATTCCCATAACCCACAATACGAACGTACCGAGCCGATGTATCGGTCAACTCAAAGTTTTGCAGACTAGTGGTGGATACTGGCTGCGTACCAGACCACACTGTATTCCAAGACGACGCATTAGACGATAACTGAATATCGACATTTGCGGTTCGTTGATTGCCTTTATAAAACGCGATTCTGAGATTATCGACAGTATAAGTGCTGCCCAAGTCGTACTGAATCCACTGTCCATTTCCATTGGCAGACCAACGGGTAGACAGGCTGCCGTCCAGGGTATTTGCTGGCACATTGCCATCATGAGACGACGCGGTGACAGAAACCGGTTGAACCACAGCCGCCGACACGGCTGAGAAGTACAACAACGACATTAGCAAGCCTACCGATTTAAAGGCCCTCGATAATAAGTAGATTTTCTCCATTTTATGCTCCTCCAATAATAGGGTTAGTTGGAATTTAAAGTGCCATCCAAACCATCAACAATTTTTATTGTTTTACTACGCAGATGGGAGTTTGTTGACACTTGACCAACACTATCATACATTCTGGTCATACCATATATGTCTTTTGGTAATACCAATACATTCATTTATGGTCATACAAAAATATGACAATGGTTATGACAATCCATCTTGTTTGGCTCGGGATTCAGGCGCTAAGCATCAAAAGCTTGTTCTCAGTTGAAACAACGCAACGCCGACCGCGCACGACGGTGTTCTATATAGGTTTTTTGTCAACCGCATTGAACCCAAAACCTGGTTTATTCGTGCTCGCGTTCGTGGTTCAATTAGTTAATCCATTACTCGATCCGGTCAGCACTCAGATGGTAATCTATGCCGCTTGGTTTGCATTGCTAACAGCGACGGGCTTTAGCCTGATGGGGATACTTTCTTCTCAGCTTTCAACTTGGTTCAAAAATAGACCGGCCCTTGTTGCAGGGTTAAACATCGGCGCCGGGATCACATTTATCTCGTCGGGTGTTGTAGTAGCGTTTATGCATCAGCCATAAACGAAACCAAATGTCAGTGCGTAGGTTGTTCAAATGGCGGGGCGGAAGACAAGCTTCGGGGTACGATAAACTATTCCTCGGTGGCGCACATTGGCCAATCCGATTCGACATTTACTTACTGCGATTTCCTACCGGAAGTTGTGTTCCAGAGCACAAAGACGAGGTAGACGACGGACAGCATTACCGGCTGAATATCGTACTCAGAAATGCCCGCGAAGAAGGTGTATTCAATTACGAGGCCCCCATCTTCGAGACTCGTAGAATTAAATTTTTCCGACCAGATACATCCTTGCACTCCGTCAGTAAAATTGAAGCTGGGGTTCGTTACGTATTCAGTATTGGTTGGCTCACGCACAAATAAAAAGCCGCGCTCTACTTCCACCCAGAGCGCGGCTTTCACTAATGGTCAACCATATTGACCAAACCTAAAACTGATACTGTAAGTTCACGCTGAACGACCGGCCTGGCTCTGAATAACGCTGGTAGCCTTGTTCGGCCACGCCGCCGAAAAAGCCACCAGCGCCATTGCGAACACTGTTAACGACTTCCCAGCGGAAGTAGTTTTTGTCGAACAGGTTGTACGCTGCCGCAGTCAAACTAAGCTTGTCATTGACTCGATAGAATGCCGACAGATCCATAACGGTGTATGAGTCCGGATAATAAGCAGGCCCAGAACCGTTATTAAGTGACGTGAAACTGAGATCGTCTGACACATCCACTTTGTCGAACCACACGGCATGCAGTGCAATGCCAAAGTCATTCTCCTGCGAATTAAAGCCCAGGCTGAGCGTCGCCGAATCGGGCGCGGCGGTCTCGAGTTTATCGCCGACGTTGTGATCATTTGCCAAGGTGTCCTTGTATTCACCATCAATCGTCGCATAGGTCAGCTTGGTATAGATGTTGTCGGTGAAGGCATAAACGGCGTCTACTTCAATCCCGTTGACGTCGACCTCGCCGACATTCTGTGGCTGATAATAATCATCACCTGTTACCACGGCAGTCGAACAGCCAAAACGACTGCACACCATTGAGGTTACCTCGGCGCCATAATCTCGGAACAAACTCACATTTTGGATCATGTTGCTGTATTCGGTGTGATAACCCGTCACGGTTAAACTGGCTTTACTGGTTTCCAGTTTATAGCCCAGTTCAAAACTCGTAGACTCTTCGGATTCCAGGTCTGAATTCGCCACGGTATCCAGATCGACGAACTCACGACCGGTGTACAAATCAACAATACTGGCGCTGCCGTTGGTATTCAGAAACAAATCTTGAACGGTTGGCGCTTTTAAGCCCTGGCTTACACTCGCGAGCAAACTATGGCCATCGACAAACTCATAGTCGAGAATCAATTCTACGGCGAAGGCATCGAACGATGCATCCTTCACACTGCTCCCATAGGTGTCTGAAAACGACTCGTTAATACGTGGCGAATACGAGGTTGAGTCGTAGCGGGCCCCGGCAGTCAGCCCAAGCTTGTCGTTCAATTGAATTTCATCGCCCACATAGACTGTGAAGGTTTCCGCCTCGGTGTCTGGAATCCAGTTTGGATCGCGAAATGGATAGCCCTCACGGGAACCCGTATCGACCGTCACGCCATTAAACCGGCGGTCATACAGGTCATTGCTAACATCTTTCGTTACCCAGGCAAAACCATATGACAGCGTTTGCGGCACGGCACCGTCAATGCCTTTACTGAAGTCCACGGTTAAGGAATCTGACTCCTGCGTAAAACTGCGATCTTCCTGACGTAGATACGTGTCGCCACCGGCCGAGTATTCAAACGCAGTCAAACCGGAACTAAACAATTCCTGCACGTCATAGGCGACTGTTAGATTATCGAACAGCGCGTTATCTAAGCTGCTTAGCTCGTAAAACACCCCATAGCGTTCCTTGTTATTTTCATCCAGAGTTTGGAAGTTATCGTAGCTGCTTGGGTACGCTTCTGAACTATTACGCGAAAGCGGTGTCCCATCGGCGGTGCGATCCACTGAGTCATACACCACACCTATGCGCTGTGTATCGGTCAGCTGGTATGCGAACTTCGCCAGAATCGCGTCGGACTCAATTGAGAATGGGTCGGCCTGGCCACGATTTGCACCGACGATATCAGTACCCGAATCATGCGATTTCATTTCATCGCCATCGCGCAGGGTGTACAACAGCATCGATTCCAGGCGACCAGTTCGGTTGGCGAGCTTGGCACTCACCATTAATTCTTCCGAACGCGAATCAAAACCGGTCTCAATGCCGAAAAACGTATTCCCTTCCACGGTTTGCAACAGATCAGACGCCGACAACGTGGTGTAGGCCACCGATCCAGCCAGCGCGCTGCCGCCATTGGTCACCGCACTCGGACCCTTGGTAATCGTCACCGCTTTGACATGCTCTAACTCAGTTTGTCCGCGCGTCGATCCGTACATACCATACGGCGCGAAATCCGGTGGATTCAGAGTCTCACCCAACGACACACCATCAACCGTGACTGCCACGGCATCACCTTCTAAGCCGCGAATATTAAAGCCATCATCTCCAAAACGATTGCCACCGTCATTCACTTGCACACCAGGTATATAACGTGTGGTGTCTTCAATATTACTGATCGACAAACGCTGAATTTCTAACGCTTCCATTTTTCGAATGGTGTGCGACACATTGTTTTCGTGCGCCTCTTCGACCACCAACTTCGGCAACTCTGTCACTTCGCCAAAATCGGCCTGCTGCGCACTGACCAGAGTGCTAACTTGCGCACCGAGCAACGCTGTGCTCAACACACTCACTTGTTTATATAATTTCATTGCTATCTCCGCAAAACCTTACTTCAAAAATGTTTTTCGCCTTACCCGATCTAGTCGGTATAAGAATTAACGCGCGGATACCGTCGTTGCGGCATCTTCTATACGTATGCTGATTTGCCCCAACTCGCCATCACGTTCGAGCACCTTGCCTGCGGGCAGTGCATCGAGTTGCAGGGGAATTGATTTATAGGTGCGCCCGCCATGCTCACGACTCGCTTCAATGTGTAGGATCAACTCACGGTCGGACACCGGCTGACCAAAATCATCCAGTCCATCCCAGGCAATCGTGTAGTGTCCGGGCTTACGCGTCGCGCCGCTTAAACCATCAATAATTGAGCTATTGGCACGCCCTATTCGCCGCCACCACACTCTGAGTTCGCGCATCCAGCGCTTTTCATCGCCCAAGAGCAACAGATTCCGCACCGGTTTCTGCTGCTTATCTGAAATCCAGGCACTGACATAGGGTTGGTGATAAGGGCTTTCGTTAATCTCTGGAATCTCGAGATCGATGCTAAACCCGGGCAGCTGACCCGCAACCGAGTCGGCACGCGTCGCCATGCCCGCAAACACCGGGCCATGCGTCTGAATGCGCCCATCTTCAGCGATCAACAACAACGAGCTTGCAGTCTCGACGTAGGACTCGAACAACGTTTGCGCTGGCACACTACTGGCCAACAGGCTATACACCTTGGCATCCAATGCAGTGGACGCAACCACAACCGAAGCATGCTTAGCCGCTGGCCAACCGGAGCGAGCGTCAATCCAACCAGGGAATCGACGTCGCTCGACGTTTCGTTGCATCTCCCAAGGCGTAAACGAATACATAGCACCATCGGTGACTGCCTCTAATGCAGGGCCAGCCATCGTTTGTTTCGACCGCAACCACGCATCCTCTGGGTTAATCCCTTGCGCAATTCGCGCCTCGCCATGAGTTAAGGTAAACCCGTGACCCGGCAACAAAGTCGATACTTCGTTTGCAACTGCATCCAGCATCACTGGCGCTGCGATGGACGCTAAGTTCCACTCAACCGCAGCATCAAACTCGATGGCATGATTGTCATTCAATTGCACCGTCGCCTCGTTGGCATCACGCGCTAAGCGACGCGCCTCACGCCGGTCCGGGGCCTGTCCCAGTTCGTCAATCTGCTGTTTCCAGTACGTTTCCAGCGCACCTTGACGACAACTAATTCGGCCATCTGTGGTTTCACGCCATGCTTCGCAACGCGAAATAGCCTGAAACAACCAAGTCGATAACACGCCGTGTCGAGCTGCGTTTATTTGCCCAAGTTCGGACTTACTGCCGATCTGATTCAATGCGGCATCCGACTCCTGCACCACGGTCGACAAGCGTTGGCGCTGGTTCGCATCTAACTCGCGTCCATTTGCCAGCACAAGTTCAACGGGCATGCCACCAAATTGACCAAGCACCTCGGTTTTCTCAGCCGCAAATACTGGGGCGCTAATCGTGATCGTCAAGATCAGGGAAAACACCAATTTGCTAGATTTAAACATCACGCACACTCCAACCAGATGCCGACCAGGTTAATCCTTGGCGGCGAGGCCAGCCGCAACCGCGTTAGTTTCAGCTTTCGCTGTCTCTTGGTCCTTCTTCGGCTTTTGACGTGGCGCTGGTGCTGGATCAGATACCGTTACCCAACCATCGCCGTTGGTGTCCCAACGATTAAACGACTGTGCGCCGGACAACATAAACTCTTTGAAGGTCATGGCTTTGTCTTCATCCTTATCCAACACACCAAACCGAACATAGGTTTGCTTAATTTGAGATTCGTGCGTATCGGCTATTTGAGCATCCAGACGATCTTCAAACTCAAACAAATATTCCTTTTCGTCGATCAAACCATTTCCATCAGCATCGGTACGCTTGAATTGCGCTTCTCGAACCGCGAGATACTCGTCGTAGGTCACGTGATCATCGCCATCCGTGTCATACAAGGCGATCATGCCCGCGACATTGTGGCTCGACGGCATACCAATCGAAAAGCGTCGTCGTAACGGTTGTTTCTCATCGCCCTTATTGGCTTTCTCGCGCACTGGATCTGCGTCGGTGGCCAGGATCACCGCGTCCTGATTCACGTCTAAGTAGTCGAATCCGCGCTTTCCGGAAGCAATAAACTCATCGCGACTGATGTAGGCGTCCTCATCTTTATTGATGGCTTTAAATCGCGTACCGGTTTGCGCGACCTGCGCTTCCCGTGCAACTTCCAACTGTTTCTGTAGTCGCCCTTCGTACTCATACACGTATTCGCCTTCATCCACCGTGCCGTTACCATCGGTATCGGTTTTGGTGAAACGTGTGCGTCGCGCTTCGACGAATTCCTCCATCGACAGCTTGTCATCGGCATTTAAATCGTAATCCAGAATTACGCCCGGCTTATTGTGCGGCGCTGCATTCACGCTCAACGCATAACCCAGCAATGGGGCGAGAATGAGTAATCGGTAATTGTTTGTCATGATTAAACCTCTGTTCACTCAATAAGGGGGATTAGAAAACTTCCACGGTCAACGTGGTGGTATGGCTATAAGTTGGCGCGGCCGCGTCGCTTGGTGCTGGCGCACGATGACGCGCAAAAATCAGGTACACGCCTTGGTTTTCCGCGGTGAGCACCGCTTTTCCTTGTGCGTCGGTGCTGAGTGTTATTCCTTTGTCTTCACTAAATTGATCGCGGCCATGGTGCGCATTCAGTTCAAAGTTCGCCATCGGCTCACCATTGAATAACACCTGAAACTCAAAGGCATCGCCCGCAAACAAGCTGTTAGGATGTGAGACCGGCACAACCTCCAATCCTGAATTCTGTGCCGCTAATACAGAATTACTCGGCGCACCTTTACTGACATAGGCTTCGGCTTTGGTCACTGACTGAAAGTGTGCAACGACCTGAGCGCCTTCCGGTATCGGCTCCTCGTCACCGCGCACCGAACGCTGCTCTCCGTCCAACTCATAGGTACGAAACACCGCACCGAATCGTGAGCCCGTAGAAAACCGATATGTGCCTTCCTCCGGCAAGGCGTGTTCCAATACCGTGCGCGTTTTAAGGTCAACTTTACTCTCCGGCGCCACGGACTCTCCGGAAGGCGTGATGACCACAAAGGAGTCGCTATTGAATGCGGCTTCCGGCACAAAGAATTTCTCGGCAAACGACGCATCTAGCGTAACGCGGTCACCGGCAATAGGTTCGAAAGAAAATGGCTTTAAATAAGGGGTATGCGCCGTGGCCGAAAACGACACCACAGACGTTAAAAACAAGACAAGTGATCGCATGCTGCTTTAAATGGGGAATTGTTAAACACGCAGCGATCATATTTTAAATGCGAATGATTCGCAATAGCATATGAGAACAATAATCAAAAACGCGTGAAACAATTCCCTACAACACGCACCCCAGCCTCTTTTCAGTGCAGAGACAGTCTAACAGCAGACCAAAACGAACCAACCGCACCAAAATGGTGCACCCGACACTAACCGTACGACCAATACAATTGATTAAGCCAGATCCCACTTGAGACAATAACGAGTTATAAGCCGCACAAGATGTAGTGACCCAACATCGATCAAGCAACTGTCAGCAAGTCGACAATTGCTAGCCTTTCACACGAAAATAAGGTGCCCACAGCAGAGAGGAAACGGGAATCGAGTGTCCTTAATAAGGTGAATATTGGTTAGCCCTTCACACGAAAATAACGTGCCCACAGCGGAGATATATTTGATATTCAAAGTCCTTATAAGTTGAATAAATAGAAACCCCTAATACGAAAATAACGTGCCCACAGCGGAGATATATTTGATATTCAAATGTCCTTATTAAGTTGAATAAATAGAAACCCCTAATACGAAAATAACGTGCCTACAGCGGAGATATATTTGATATTCAAATGTCCTTATTAAGTTGAATAAATAGAAACCCCTAATACGAAAATAACGTGCCTACAGCGGAGATATATTTGATATTCAAATGTCCTTATAAGTTGAATAAATAGAAACCCCTAATACGAAAATAACGTGCCTACAGCGGAGATATATTTGATATTCAAATGTCCTTATAAGTTGAATAAATAGAAACCCCTAATACGAAAATAAAAAGACCCGCACTTATTATTATTCTTTGCGAGCCTTTTTACTTTCTTGAGTCGTGCTATTAACTGCACTCTCCTCACTCCTAGGCGACTTGGGCTTGACCTCAGTCTGTGCGCAAAGTTAAACGAAATTTTGCCGCTTGTCTACGGTTTTATAACTTTTTGTTAACACTGGCATGAATTCAAATCATAAGCTTGACATATTGTCCATTTAAATTGCTCAACAACGTTGCATTGATCGCAATGCGCACTAATTCAGTGCACGATAAAGCTAAATTCTCTACTCGCATGTTGGTATCCGTCCGCTATAATATCCAGCTTGATGCACGGGCGGTTCGATCCGCCTTTTTTCGTGGGCACTCGTGTGGATAAGCGTGCATGTCCAGCTAATCAAATTGGCTCAATACGAGCAAGGCAAATGAGTAAACAATTGTCCTTTCAAGATCTAATTTTACGCTTACAGCATTTTTGGGCTGAACAAGGCTGCATGCTCATGCAGCCCTATGACGTGGAGATGGGCGCTGGCACCTTCCATTCTGCCACATTTCTCGGCGCTATTGGTCCCGAGCCCATGCGCGCTGCCTACGTTCAGCCTTGCCGGCGACCGACCGACGGCCGCTATGGAGAGAACCCAAACCGCCTGCAGCACTATTTTCAATACCAGGTCATTCTCAAACCGTCCCCCGACAACATCCAAGAACTGTATCTGGAATCGCTGAAACAACTCGGCATCGACATGTTGTCTGACGACATTCGATTTGTTGAGGACAACTGGGAATCGCCAACATTAGGTGCCTGGGGTCTTGGTTGGGAGGTTTGGCTAAATGGTATGGAAGTCACGCAGTTCACCTATTTCCAACAAGTAGGCGGCCTAGACTGCCGTCCGGTTACTGGTGAGATTACTTACGGCCTAGAGCGTATTGCCATGTACCTGCAAGGCGTTGACAGCATCTTTGATCTGCAATGGACTGACGACTTTACCTACGGTGACATTTACCACCAGAACGAAGTCGAGCAATCCACATACAACTTCGAGCAAGCCAACGTTGAAGAGCTGTTTCATCAGTTCAACGCCTGCGAAGCCGAGAGCAAACAATTACTGGAAGCGCAGTTACCGCTACCAGCTTACGAAAAAGTCTTAAAAGCATCCCACAGCTTTAACCTTCTAGACGCGCGCCATGCAATTAGTGTGACTGAACGAGCACGCTACATCGGTCGTATTCGAGCGCTAGCCAAAGGCGTGGCACAAGCGTATTACGAATCCCGCGAAGCCCTCGGCTTTCCGCGTGGCGCGAAAAAGGCGGAGGCGTAACATGAGCACACAAACGCTACTCATTGAAATCGGCACCGAAGAATTGCCTCCCAAGGCGCTGAAGTCCCTATCTGACGCATTTACCGACGGCGTGCTGGCTGGATTGCTTGAAGCGGGTCTCATCAATGCAGACGCCAAAGCACAGGCCGAACCCTTCGCTACACCACGCCGCCTGGCGCTGCGTGTGCCTGACGTGGCATCCGGGCAGCCCGATCAACAAATCGAACGCCGCGGACCCGCGGTCAAAGCCGCCTTCGACGGCGATGGTAACCCAACTCCAGCAGCACAGGGTTTTGCCAAATCTTGCGGCCTATCCGTGGATCAACTGACGCGTATTGCAACGGATAAAGGCGAATGGCTGGCGGCCACGATTACCGAAGTTGGCAAACCGTTAGATAGCCTATTGAGCGAAATTTTGGATGAAGCGATCAAACGCCTCCCGATTCCGAAACGCATGCGCTGGGGAGATGGCAGTGCCGAATTCGTGCGCCCGGTTAAATGGGTCACCTTATTACATGGCGCATCGACCGTTGATTTAGAAGTCTTGGGTGTGCAGTCTAGCAATACCAGTCGCGGCCACCGCTTTCACAGCAGCGGCGAGATTGTAATTTCTCATGCCGACCATTATGCACAATTACTCACAGAGCAAGGGCATATCGTGCCTGGGTTCAGCGAGCGTCAAGCGCAGATCGCTACACAGATTGCCGAATTGGCGAAATCCGTGAATGGCACAATCGAGCCTGATCCCGCCTTGCTGGATGAAGTCACTGGCCTGGTTGAATATCCAAACGCGCTGTTGGGTAGTTTTGATCCTGAGTTCTTAGACGTACCGCAGGAATGCCTGGTGTCGTCCATGCGCGATCACCAAAAGTATTTTCATCTTACCGATCAAAATGGTGACCTGCTGCCGCGCTTTATCACCGTCAGCAATATCGTCAGCAAAAATCCTGATCAAGTCCGCAGCGGCAATGAAAAGGTCTTGCGCGCACGACTATCTGACGCGCAATTCTTTTGGCAGACCGACCAAAAAACCACCTTGGCTGAGCGTGTGTCACGACTTGAAGATGTGCTGTTTCACGTCAAACTTGGCAGCGTGCATGACAAAGTCACGCGCATTCAAGCATTGGCCGGCAATCTGGCTGACAGCATCAAGGCCGACCGCGAGGTCGCGCAACGTGGTGCTTACTTAGCCAAGGCCGATCTGGTATCCGACATGGTCGGCGAGTTCGACGAATTGCAAGGCATCATGGGACACTATTACGCAGATCGCGATGGTGAGCCCGCATTGGTCGGCGACTGTATCGAACAACATTACTGGCCTCGCTTTGCCGGCGATCAGTTACCTGCCAGCGGCGAAGCACAAGCAGTCGCATTGGCCGACAAGCTCGACAGCCTGGTCGGTATTTACGCCGCTGGGGAAATCCCAACGGGCGACAAAGACCCTTACGGCTTGCGTCGTGCTGCACTCAGCATTCTGCGCATTCTGATCGAAAAAGAACTCGCGCTGGAATTGCCCGAATTGGTGGCGCAAGCCGCAGACGTGTACCAACAGCACCAATCGTTTACGGTCGACAGCGACACGCAGGAAGCCATCGTTGACTTTATTCGTGGTCGCTTGATGGCGTTCTACCAAACGCAAGATGTCGACACCTCGACGATTAACTCAGTGCTTGCGTGCCGACCGAGCAGCCCGCTTGATTTCGATGCCCGCGTCAGCGCGGTCCACGCGTTCAGTCAGGTTGAAGAAGCTCAGGACTTGGCTGCTGCGAATAAACGCATCAGTAATATTTTGCGCAAACAAGCGCAACCGGTCTCAACCGAAGTGAATACTGACGCGCTCGCGGACGAAGCAGAACTCGCGCTCTACACAGTTCTACAAGCATTGGAGACCGAGTGTTCTGCATTGTTTGCTGCGCGCGATTACCAAACCGGGCTGGCCAAACTCGCTCAGCTTCGAACCCCGATCGACACTTTTTTCGATCAGGTCATGGTGATGACCGACGATGCACAGCAACAACAAAACCGCCTAGCAGTACTGCAACGGATTCAGAACCTGTTTCTGAACGTGGCTGATATCGCTCGCTTACAAAATTAAGTTATGCCCGGCGTCAAACTCGTCATATTGGATCGCGATGGCGTGATCAATCAGGATTCGGCGGATTTTATTAAGTCCCCGGATGAATGGCTGCCGATCAAGGGCAGTTTGGAGGCGATCGCACGCTTATCGCAGGCCGGTGTGGATGTGGTGGTGCTCACCAACCAATCGGGTGTTGGTCGTGGTTTACTGACCGCCAACACCTTAGGGCGCATCCACGTGCGCATGGTGGATTACGTACAGCAGTTCGGCGGCAAAATACAAAGCATCTTGTTTTGTCCACACCATCCGGATGAACAGTGCAACTGCCGCAAGCCTAAAACGGGCTTATATGAAGAATTGGCTAATCGCCTCAACCTGTCGTTTGACGACGTCTACAGTGTCGGTGACTCGTTGCGAGACCTGCAAGCCGCGCAATCCGCGGGCGCCAAACCCGTGTTGGTAAAAACCGGCAACGGTCGCCAGACGCTTAAACAGATCACGCAGGACGAGGACACTCACTTCGAAGATCTCTTAGTATTCGACAACCTGGCGGGCTTCGTAGACGCATTGCTGGCCGGACAGTTAGCTCATGATTAAGTTTCGTTCTATCCTGTTTTATTTGGGTAAGGCACTCTCAACCGTTCCCTTTTTTTTCGTATCAGTGATCGCGCTGTTGGTACCGCCACGACGCCGATCAGAACTGATTGCTGGCTGGGCACGCTTTGTGACCTGGTGGTTAAAAGTCACCTGCGGCTTGTCGCACACCATCGAAGGTCTTGAAAACTTACCAGAGCGGCCGTGCGTATTAGCCTGCGCGCACTCCTCCACTTGGGAAACCATCACCACGCAAACGTTCCTGCCACCACTCGCCTGGGTGTTAAAGAAAGAATTATTAAGCATTCCGGTGTTCGGCCTTGGCTTACGCGCCACTGGCCCGATTGCGATTGACCGACGCGACAGCAAAAACGCGCTGGACCAAGTCATCGATCAAGGCTTAGAAAAATTTAAAGAAGGTCGTTATGTGCTGATTTTCCCAGAAGGCACACGCACACCCTGGGGCGCAAAAGGCCGCTACAAAAAAGGCGCTGCTCGCTTAGCCATTGCCGCTAACGTGCCGATCATCCCAATTGCACATGACGCTGGCAAATACTGGTCCACCAAAAGCTGGTGGATTAAGCCCGGCAAGATTCGCTGCATCTTTGGTCCCGAAATCAGCGTGAAAGACAAAACTGACACCCAAATCACCCAGGAAATTCAAGACTGGATCGAAGCACAGGATTTATAAGCTTCACGCAACGGGTCTGGGTTAAACTCATCTGTGAATGAACACGAGCCAAGTAAATCAATGAGTGACGCAAACACCAATAACGTCGACAGTGACTCAAATCCACTCGCGCCGGCTATTGATGCCACCAACGAGGTCGTGAGTCAGGTCCCCCAGTTTATCGACCTGCTACCCAGCAGCTGGCAACCGTATTGGCACTTTGTACAAAAGTACCCCATTGTTGAAGCACTGGCGATCCTGTTCGTGTTCTGGACCGCCGCCTTTCTGATACGTCGCTACGTCATTCAGGCTATTGAAAAGCTCTCATCCAAAACCAAGAGCAGTCTCGACGACGAGATCATTTACGAAATCCGTGGACCGATTTTTTCCATCGTTATTTGGTTTGGCTTAATTGTCGCCACGCAATCCACCGGCTTCACCGAAGGCGCGTATCGCTTCATCACACCCATTGCCTTGTCGATGATCCTACTCGCGCTCACACGCATGGCGCTGGTGATTTCAAGCAAGGTGATTACCACCGTCTCGCGCGACCCGGTGCGCTTCAAAAAGCTCGATATCCGCACCGAACCGTTACTGATCATCACCACCAAGATCGTGATCATGCTGGTGTCGGCGTACCTGGTGCTGATGGTGTGGGGAATCAATCCAGTCGGATTACTCGCCTCAGCCGGTATCGTCGGTATCGCGGTTGGTTTCGCCGCCAAAGACACCTTAGCCAACCTATTTTCAGGTGTGTTCATTCTGGCTGACCGCCCGTATAAACTCGGCGACTACGTGATCCTCGACAGCGGTGAACGCGGCCAAGTAACCCACATCGGCATACGCAGCACACGCTTACTCACACGCGACGACGTGGAGGTCACGGTTCCCAACGGCGTCATCGGCAACGCCAAAATCGTCAATGAAAGCGGCGGCTCGCACACCGCCATGCGAATTCGACTCAACGTGCAATGCGCGTATGACGCCGATTTAGACGAAGTCGAATCCATGCTCATGAAACTGACTGAAGACGAACCCGAAATCAACGCACACCCAGCGCCACGCGTGCGTGTTCGAGGATTTGGACAAAGCGGAATCGACGTGCAACTCATGGGCTGGATAACCCAACCCGCAGACCGCGGCCGCATCAGTCACATCATGTTCAAAAAAATCCACGCCGCCTTCCGTGCCCACGGATTAGAAATACCGTATCCAAAGCGAGATATTACGATCAAGCGAGAGTCTTGAGTGCGTTGTTGGTAACACTTGCCAGACTCAAAAGCATCCATTTATTTTGGTTCACTTGTTACTTTGCTTCGAACCTAGCTAGCGTTCAATCTGAATTTTTCTCATCTAAAACTTGATAACAATCTGGGGTCTAGGTCATTATCAATAAGCACAAGCTCATCAAAATCATGTTCTGGCCATGCCAAAATTTCTTATCGTGATTCACCTTCGATATTGAATGATTTCATTTAAATGGTTAACGCCACGCTCTGCGGAAATTTGCGAGCGCCAGCGAGTGAATTTTCTTCAGCAACACCTTGTTATACTTTGCTTTGAGCGCCCCTCAAACCAACCTCATTCATCATCTCGAAGGCAATATTTGCACCTGCTCGCTATCTAATAACTCACTTTCGACAAGTTCAGCACGAGCGGCTACTGCATCCTGACAAAAAAGAAATATTCTAAGGTTCATACGAGCTCGTGAAAAGCAAACGTATGCCAATTTCCTGCTACGTGCTAATTGACCTTCTGTGCCATCTCCAGCAGCAGCGGGCGTCAGAAGCTTATTGAAGCTGTACATGTTCCAGCTGGCTTCGATATCATCAAAAACAACTAAGACATCTTCGTATTCTTCCCCTTTTGATCCGTGCTGAGTACTGAGTGCCGTGTGGTCAGAAACGAAACCGTAATATGGGAGGAGCTCATTCGTTGACATTGATAAAAATTCGTCGGCTAACCAATCAGATTTTTCTTCAGCGTGAATCGCGTTATCGTAAGCCTCAACTCTTGGCTCTCTATCTAATGTTGCTGCCAAACGGTCAGAAATAGCGCAAAGTCGATTTTCTTTTGCATACCTCAAGATATCTCCAATTGGACGTTCAGCCCACATTTCGGAAAGGTCGTTTACAAGACTATTAGCCCTCTCTAGCATCTCCTTAAGAGGGCGGTCTTTATTTATGCCTAATATATCGAAAGCAGGCGTCTCTTCCCGTAACAGATCAACAATCTGTTTATTGTTGCCGCTCTGCTTTGACACTATCAAAGGACATAGCGATTTGATAAATGGCTTAACTAAGAAATGGCTCCCATCGATATACTCAGCTTGTGCTTTGTTTGAGGCATAAACTCCTGTGAATAGATTTTGTAGTAATGAGAACCCAAGGCGCCTTGCAATCATCTGGCGCACCAAGAACAGTCTTTTAGCTTTCTCATTATTCTGCCAACCGATGTATTGTAGGGCTTCATCAAACTTCGATAGAGACTGGTCTAATTGTTCGGGTGTATACCTTCCACGATGCCCAGCAGGAGCTTCTGTTTCAATCAAAGTCAGTAACACACTGCCTACATTCAAGGCGCTTTCGCCAGCGGGCGTCTGCTGAATGTCAGTCCTAAGTTTATTAGTCAGCGCAACGATTGATGTAGCCGATCGAAAATTTTCTTCTTTCTCTATTGATCGGAACCCTGCTGGCCCATCAAATACACCAGCTCCATTATCATAAATCTGCTGCATAGGGTCGCCAAAATAGGCAACCATCGGAAGACCTTCACCAGAACAAATTGTATTGAATGCAGCAATAACACTATCAAAGGTATCCTGTGCTTCATCGACAAAAATGTATGGAAACTGGAAACCAAGCCCACGTTGCAAAATAAGATTTTCGGAAATCAAGTATGCAGCTAAGTCGATTACGTCATCATGACCGATTTGCCCTTTAGAAAAGCTGCTAAATTGGCTCTCATCGTACTTAAACGTGGTAACTTGATCTAAAAGTTCTAATTCTGCCGTCAATTCTGCAACTCGAGCGCGTGCTCTCTGGGCGGATTGAGAGTTACCACCATTGTCTTTTTCGCGTGCTTTTGCGATATGGGTTGGAATGAGGTTATCACGAAGAGCTATACGAATATCTTTCGTAAATCGGCTGATGGAACTCCAAAGGAAACTATGAATTGTTGAAACTAAGTAAAGTTCGTCGAATCCGAGCCGTTCCTCAATTACAGCGGTTGCTCGCTTTGTATAGGTAATACAAACGATTTTCTGACCATTTTTCCTTAAATCACTTCCAAATTCATCGCGAAGAAAATTTAGTGCCGTCACGAGTGAAGTTGTCTTCCCAGAACCGGCTCCCGCTACTACAGAAAAAGACTGAGCCGCCAAAAGACATTCTTCGATTTCCTTATCTGCTTTAGTCGGCTCGAGCAATTTGGTCATATAACAACCTCCTCAATTGCCTGATCTTGGCTTTGTAGCCTCTGTTCAAGCCATTTCAATCCCTCACGGATGTATAAAGGTACTTGCCAATCATCAGAAGACAGGACTGTAAGTGCAAAATCGGTTTTCTTGAAGCTCGATTCTCGAATGAGCTCGAACATTGACTGATTCAACTCTTCGGCTACAGCAGGGAGCACAACGCTTTTGAACACTTCTCCTTCACCAAAGAGTTGGATATTTTCATAGATGAACGTCTCCTCTAAAGTTCGACCATGAACCGTTATATTCTCGCCTAAAAAATCTACTGCAACAGGCTGCTGAAAAGCAACAAAACGATCAAGTTCAGTCTGCGACTGATCCTGGGCGGGAATTTCATTGAAATCACTGATCAAAAGTTTTCCCACGAACATATCTTTGAGGCTAGCATTAGAAGTCACTGCACCAGTATCAACAGCACAGCAGGCTTTGGCTCGGCCGCCACCTTCTGGAGGCTTAACGGAGTCTATGTCGGTGATAACCAAGTAGGGAATGTGTAGGAAGGTCATTAGTTCAGCGAACCGATGAGCATACGCTCCGCCAACTTCTAGCGTAGTGAGATACTTCATGTTCAAGCTCGGTGATGTCTTCGTGATCATCTGTGGCAGAAGAAGCCGCTCCACAGTGCCTTCAATCAATATTGCGGCGTCAGCGAAAAAGAGATCGCAATGGATTAGAGCTAGATAGCGTTTTAAAAAATCAAGAGCAGCAACCGCATCTACTTCACCGTCATCCGTAGCGACTGCTGAAGCTTGAAAGTCTCTTAGGTTATGTATCTCCGACACGCGTAGAATTGGAGACACAGCAGGATCTTCTCCTGAGCGATGACACCGTCGGAAATACCTGACTTTTTCAAAATCAACAGAGTTTAGAATATGTGATGAATGCGTTGTAATAACAAGCTGTGGGCTACCAATTCCATCTTCATCGAGATTGTTAAGAATATTCCATATATTACCGATGAATGTTTGTTGAACCTGAGCGTGTAAATGTACCTCGGGTTCTTCGACAAAGATTAGGTGGCATAATGGTCGGTTCTCTAGGGTTTGCAACCACTGCAGCTGAAAATCCCGGATCTGGATCGCCATTAGCACCAGGTTTTTGAACCCCAAGCCATTATATGCCTCGGGAAGTTCATGAGCAGTTACTGTATCTATGTAGACTAAGTCTGTACTGCCTCGCAGTGCAACATCTGCACTGATAGATGAAATTATTTTTAATCGGCGTTCATGTGCTGCAGGTACGCCCAATCCATCCAATACATCCATAAGCTCCCCGAAATGCTCACCGTAATGTTCTGTGAGTTTTTCGTTGTTCTCGTCGATAATTTGTATGGCCGCATCGCTAATATCAGCTTGGTCTAAGTTGTTGCGATAGAAAGAAGCAAACGCGGTGGAGAGTTTACTGCTACGACTAGCTTCTTCATCATCATTCATATTTCGTTGGGCATCAACAAAGTCTGCTCGCACCAAAGAATTCAATATACGTTTGCCATCAGAAAACTTGAGTATTGTTTCCTCAACCTCACCGCTCTCCAGTCTTGAAAGTGAAGAGTACTGGACGGAAAAATGGCTTTTAAAGTTACCATCAAGGCCTAGAAAGTGGCTTAGGCTCCTTTTTCGGTTACCGTCATCATCACTTGGGAAAATGGTGTTATATTCAGTCCATAATTTAGAAATGTCATCTACTGCATACTTGCAGCGGATGCCA
Organism: Arenicella chitinivorans; assembly: GCF_014651515.1. Classification (NCBI taxonomy): domain Bacteria; kingdom Pseudomonadati; phylum Pseudomonadota; class Gammaproteobacteria; order Arenicellales; family Arenicellaceae; genus Arenicella; species Arenicella chitinivorans. The sequence continues at coordinate 173,204 of NZ_BMXA01000003.1, read as the reverse complement.
ACCTCATATGTTTCTATGGAGACACTTGAAAGCAAGGCAAAAGCGCGACCGAAAGAGATGTTTTGGGGGTCAAAGTCGAACCAAAGATCAAGCTCTATGGTGGGAAAAGCTATACCGCCTTCTGGTGAATATTGGTCAATCTCTGAGATGCGTTGAATTGAGAAATCATGAATCTTAAAATCCCTAGAAGATAAAAAACACCGGAACACACTGGTTGCCGAAGTCTTCCCACTATTATTTGGCCCGACAAAAACAGTTTCAGAATCCTCGAAATCTACTTCGACCTCTTCAAGGCGACGAAAATTTCTAATAAAGGCTTTAGCTAATCTCATTTTTTACTTCCCTATTGAGTATTACAACCATTCTTTTTCAACTACTCTTTTTGCTCAGAATACTATAAACCAGCATTATTGAAATATAGACACCCACTCAATACTGACTCACCAGAGGAAACTAATTTATGCTTCTCCCAGCATTCCTGTGTACCAATAAGGAGTGGCTGTCCTTATTTACCGCTGATCTGAGATGTAGACAGACACTTGTCTCTGTCTAAGTGTCTGTCCAAATTCACCCTTGCTCGTTGATAATCAAATTGCGGGCTTTAGCCCACCCATAAATAAATTCCTTCATTTCATTGACTCTTGAGGATGCTGATATTTTTCCACTACGAATCCCCACCATAGAATTCTTCGATAGCAACCAGTTTGTAAGCCCGAGAGAGTCAAACAAGGAATCGTCTCCGTCCCAATATCCGGGGTTTAACCAATGAACAAATATAAAATATGATTTTTCTAAAAAATACTCATAGGTTGTTTTCACATCATCTTTGTACTGAGTTGAGCAAAGAACGATTCTTGGGTCCGTATCTGCAATAAGATCACCCACATACTTTTGACGCTCCTCCGGTGATCCGCTAACCAAAAATACGTTTACGTACTCATAGTTGTTAAAGTAGAGACGGCGCTCTTCTTTTCCTGTCCTTACAGTGGCTCCAAATAGAGTGTTCCACGTATGGCTTTTTCCAGAATTTCTATTCCCGAGAATAGCTACAAGTAATTTTTCCATTTTTACCCCGGTTATCGTTTTAGCTTATAACGCCTTTAACGCAGGCGTCGGGCCTTCTGCGGCGTCCGAGCGAAGCGTTAGTGTTTAGCCCCGTTAGAGGCGCTTGCTGAATACCATTGAAGGTGTACAGAAGTATGATTCTAGATCCATGAACAGATCATTCTCTCTTTTTAGATGATGACTCAAACCATTTTCGAAAGACCATTCATGAAATGTCATAAACTTTGGACACCTATCATGAACTTTGGACAACCACTCAACACCGTCAAAGTGGCTGTTCAAATTTGAGCTCACACCTCAAATATTCTTGTAAATACAAACTGTTTTTAAGTATGGAACCGCTTTTACGTTTCATCAATTGGACCTATGGCGGAAATTTGCTCCATGCAGACGATCAAGTATCTGCTCTGAGCTACCCCTATGCGGATCACTCTGGACACCCACTTAACTCTGTCAAATTGGCTGTCTAGATTTACCCTTTCTTTTACACGATCGTGGTTATGTTAAAGCCCTCTACAGACTTTGGCTCTGAAAAAAACTTTGTAATAGCCTCAAACATTTCTGCTGTATCCGTATCAGCGCGATTGGGCTGTTCAATACGTCTTTTAGCAATTTGCGCGAGGCAGACATCATCTGGCTTATCGAGATACATCATGCGGTGCGGTGCACCTACCTCAGAGAAAATCCCTCTAAACCACGCTCGTTGTGCAACCGTGTTGGCCGGAAAGTCCATTACCACATCTGTTCCTGAGGCCAAAATTGATTGCACCAATTTCTTAATCTGGGGCTTAAGCAGGTTTGAGTATTTTATATAGTCCTCTAGCGACCTAACTTTGTTCGGATACAGCGACTCCAGCCATTCATCCTCAGAAAGCAACACTGCATTCTTATCCCGTGCGACTTCAGCAGCTTTGGTAGATTTTCCTGCTCCCATCTTCCCACAGAAAAATACTAATTCTCCTTTTTCCATCTTCGGTCTCTAGTTAAGTATAGCGCTGCGTATCAGTGTGCGGCTTGTTACGTTTTACCATAGCCTCCACCAAGGTTTAGGCCGTTTAAAGCCATAGAGCCTAATTTTTTCGGGTTCAATTAATTCCGAGCCTTCAAAGCCCTCTAATTGATACCCAAATAACTCCTTTAAAAATTCTTCTCCAAGCTCTAACGGGTGAAATTTGAACGGGTATTCCTCGTCATCTTCTTCACTCCGATCAATGGCTGGATGAGCGCCCTTCCAATATGGAAGTTCAAACTCAAACTTTTCTCCGAAGTCCTCTATGATTCCGCTGTCGGGCGAAAGGCTAAGAGATCGGGTGAGCTCACGATCTTCCCATTTAGCAAATGCAAACCAATCAACAACACTGTGCATGGCATGTATGTAGGCTTTTTTAAATGGAGACTCTGATATAAAACGCCTATCTATTTTTGACGGGTTGTCTATACCGAACTCTTTCGCGGCCACTACCGAAATCCCATCAAAGTGTCCGGCAAAGATCATGTCATTAGGAGGACAGGTAAAAGATAAATCCCCATCGTCAGTTTTTTCGAGTTTTTCATTCGGAAATAAGCGATTCAATAGGGATATCGTCTTCTCCAAATCCGGTTTTGGATAGCGCTTAAATTTATTAGATGGTTGATCATCTGAATAAACAATCATCCATGTCTTTGCTCCCATTGCTCATCCTCACTCAGATTGAAATGTTAGATTTAGTTGTACACACATCACTGCGCAGATGCGAGCCAGACAATAACTACTGTAAATAGAAAACATATTCCTATTAGCCAAAAACCGATTTTTGAACCAGTACTATTCTCCGGTTTAAGTGCTTCCCTAAGCTCTTTCTCTGAAAGACACTTTACCCCGATAAAATCGCCTAATGAAACAGAAGACTCTCCATTTTCAATAGCCTCATCAATTGCCGATTTGAGCTTTTCAAGTCCCGCGCGATTACCGACAAGTGCGTCTTCGTACTGCACCGCTGGACCACCAAGATAGAGTTGTGCTTTATCATCTTTCATATGAAAACCTATCGCTTCTAGCTGAGACCCGCGTTAGCGAGTCCCTCGGCGAAGCGCCCTTGCTACCTTGCATTGCTAATTCTTTCTGTAAAAAACATGCGTTTCACCGTCGCTGGCGTACTCAATAAGCATCCTCTTTTCGGTTAGCTCTTTGACCGTGAATAAATCTTCACCCACTACCTTGAACTTCTGCCCAAAATTGATTGCCTTTTCTGAGAAATCAACCTTTACGGGCACAAAGCGGCTTTCATAGTATTTGACCTTAAGCCTGTTACCGTCAATGCAGAAAACACCCTCAATCATCTCATTTAAAGATGAGTCTCTTTCATAGAGGCTGAAACTATACTGACCAAAGGCTCCAGCTAGTTCACTAAATTCTTCATCGTAAAACCAGGACTGCTGAAGAAGCCAACGATCGATGGTCTCTTGGCCCGAACAGTCTTCCTCAACTAGACTGCTCTGTGCCGCAGCAATTTCTTCAACCGAGCGATATGCATTGCGCCCATCCCAAAATAGACAGAACACAATACACAAAACAGCCGTTATGAAGATGAACCACAGCGAGAGTCTGGTCATTGTAACTAACAACTCAATTCAGTGAATGTGCGTATGCGCTGGAGAGGGGCACCGTACTATACAGCGCAAGCCGCTGTTTTTTGCTGTCTTAACGATCAATGCCATCCTCCTTTGATTCGGTGTAAACGCTTATGCTCATTCATCATCGTAACAATGCGCACTATCCGAGGCAACGAATTTAGAAATCCTTGTGTAGCGGTCAAGTAATCAAGAAAAATATCAGTCATGTATGACTTGAACCATCTCTCTAGCCAGTGGCTGTCCAACTTTATTGTCTTTTGGAATTCCTCTAAATCCGCGGCAAGATTACTTGACCACTACACACTACGATGGGAAGTAGCTGGTTTAAATGTTGCACACCTCGTTTTTTTGTAAAGTTAGCACTTATCATACTTATTCAGTTCACCCTCGCATGATACTGCACACTATCTGGGTTTTACTCTACCAAAGGAGGAATATAGGGTTGAAACTAGTTACTTGAATATGCTGCACTACACAAAAATCCTAACACGCCTTACGACTTAATTTAGAAACTTGCGAAGCTAACACATCAGATGAAAACCATTACACATAACGGTAGGACACACACTTTGAATGAGACGCCATCCACTTGTCCCATTTGTCATTATTCTATTGCGCCAATTGATCTTTCAACTTCCACATTCACCGATGTTTGGGTAGACAACAAGACGCACCTTGATATGGCATTCCAGTGCACTAATCCTAAGTGCAAAAGAATGTTTATAGCCATATACGAACGTGAATCTAAACATAAGTCAGATCCCCATGCTGCATACCTACTACAAGGCTGTGCGCCAAAGGTGTACGAATCACCAACAGTATCTTCAGAGATTGCAGAAATATCTCCAGGTTTTGTAAAAATATATAACCAATCCAACGTTGCTGAACAAGTGGGTCTTACGGATATATGCGGTGTGGGCTACAGGAAGGCTCTTGAATTTTTACTCAAAGACTATTGTATAAGTAAGGACCGGGAGAAAACTGCTTCAATCAAGGGCTCAACACTAAACCAAGTGATTCAAAATTTTATTTCTAAAACCGAGTTGAAAATAGCTGCACAACGCGCAGTATGGTTAGGAAATGATGAGACTCACTATGATAGAGTGTGGCTTGATCAAGACATCGATGATCTAAAGGCTTTGATTGATCTAACATCCGCTTGGATTCGGGATGAAATTTTAACTCAGCAATACATGAACACTATGACGAGAGGTAACACTTGAGCATGGTATGCATATTCGAGTCTATGAACTAGTAAGACATAAACTTCTGAAGATGGTCGCTCTTTTAGCGGCCTTTTTTGTTCTAGATCTTCAGTACCCGCAATAACTCGGGGTAAAAACTCGCGCCGTTGTTGTTCCGCAGAATTCGGAAGAATGTTAGTGAAACGTGGACACCTACTTAAATTTTTCTTCCTTCTCGGTCAATACTCTCAATTCCGGATTTATCGCTAGTTAGTTCATCTTTGAATAGTTCCAATTGTTCTGTATAGATGAGCTTACTTAACCAGCGCCTAAAGCTCTAAATACCGAGATTTGCGCAATAATGATCTCGTACACACCGCGTTTTGCCGCCAGTTCAGCTTGCAATAACTTAAGTTCAGCATCAATTAATTCACGCAAGGGCGACGCGCCAAACTCGTATTGTACCTTGGCGATCCGCGCCGACTCTCGTGAATCGCTCAGCGCGGAGTCCAATAACGGTTGACGGTCTCGAGCGGCTTTTTGATTTGCGAGCGCCGCATTCAGGTCTTCCAGCGCGAACAACACACTGTTTTCATACTCAGCAAACGCGGCCTGTGAGCGGTGCTCAGCTGCATTTATCCGCTGTTTCCCCAGCACGAGGTTGCTCAATGACCAAGACAAGGTGGGCCCAAATGAAAATTGTAACGCGTTGTCTTCAAACAATTGTTCCGACTGCTGTGCTGAATAACCTACCGAACCTACAAGTGACACTTGTGGAAACATCGATGATACGGCCAAACCGACTTCACTGACCGAGCTAGCTAATTTGCGCTCAGCTGCCCGTATGCTCGGCTGGCGACGAATCAGCTCTGATAACTCACCAATAGGCAGCGCGTGATTGATATAAGAAGCCGTACTGATCGAAGCTAGCCCTTGCTGCAAAGCGCCTGGCGCGCGGCCTGTCAATACCGCTAATCGCGCTTGGGTTTGTGAGATAGACGCGTCAATAGGCGGCATAGCGGCCTGGCTCGATTGGAGCTGAGCTCGTGCATTGAGAACATCGACTTCAATACCTCGACCGTACTCCAGCAATACTTCGGCAATCCTGAGACTTTCTTTCTGTAAACCAATATTGCGTTGCAGCGTATCACGTTCGGATAACAGCGATTGGAGTTGGAAATAGTTGCTTGCTACGTCGCCGATTACCATTAATTGCAAACCGCGCAGTTGCATCAATTGAGCTTCATAGTTGCTCTTGGAAATTTCGATCTGTCGCGACAACCTACCAAATAGATCCAAATCCCATTGCGGCGCAAAACTGACCGAGTACAGCTCGGTATCACTAAACGCTTCAGATTGACCGACGGCCGCTGCCGATTGTCTAGACTCGGTGGCGGACGCGCTTATTTGGTCTGCGGGGATTCGGTCTAATCTTGCGAGTCTCAGATTTGCGCGGGACGCCTTAACATTCGAGCTGAGTGCCTTTAAATCTCGATTGTGTTGTAAGGCTTGGCTAACCAACTCCGATAGGCGGTCATCGTGAAACGCTGTCCACCATTCGGTTAGCACCTTTTCGCTATTTTGATAATCAGCCACCAACACGCCGTCGGATAACAGGGACTCAGTATCAGGCGTTGAATGGTGCGGGCCAAATGTTGCGCAGCCACTAACGACAAGGCTTAGGCCAAGCCACCCAGTAAGACGAATTAGCGTTTTCATACATCCCCCTGCAGTTTATGCGCATTTCGCTGTGTGTTTTTTTGCTCCCGAACTAAGGCAAAATGATCCAGCATGCTGCCCAGTGCCGGCACCAGTAGCATCTGGATAAAGGTACCGATTAACACCCCAAAGGCAATGCTTGCCGCCATTGGAATCAAGAATTGTGCTTGAACGCTTTGCTCGAGCATCAACGGCCCAACCCCTAAAAAGGTAGTCAACGCGGTTAGGAAAATAGGCCTAAAACGACTCTTACCCGCTTCAATCCAAGCCAACCTTGACTCCACACCCTGAGAGCGCATTTCATTGGCAAAGTCGACTTGTACCAGCGCGCCATTAATCACCACACCAGCCAAACCCACGATACCAAATATGCTCAACAAGCCCATGTACAGGTCCATCACCAAGTGGCCCAGTACCGCGCCGACCAAGCCGAATGGAATCGCCAACATCACAACTATCGGCTGCGAATAAGACCTAAATGGTATCGCCAGTAAGATGAATATCGCTAACAAGGCAAGAATGAAGTTTCGACCTAACACGGACCCCACATCACCCATTTCTCTTGCTTCGCCACCAAACTCAAAGCGCACATCTGGCACCGCCTCTTCAATCTTTGGAAGAATGGTTTCGGTTAAAACTCCATTCGCCTGCTGACCGCTAATTATTGCATTATCAACATCGGCCGTAATCGTAATTAAACGCCGGCCATTGCGTCGATTGATAGTCGACGGACTCAGTGTCTCGGTCACATTTGCGACCTGCGACAGAGGAATAAATTCACCACTGCTAGCTTGAATACGATAATCGAATAGATCGCTGATATGACTGCGCTCAGACTCAGGTAAGCGGACGTACACTCGAACCTCATCACGCCCACGTTGCACCCTAAGCGCTTCGTCACCAAAAAATGCGCCACGCACCTGCAACGCTAACGATTGCAAACTAAGGCCGTAACGACGAGCTTCGTCTTTTAGCTCTATTTTAAACTCGCGCTTACCGGCATCGAAGTCATTCCTGACGTCAAACACGCCACCAATAGAATTTAACCCAGCCTCAGTCTGGCGAATCGCTTCTCGCAAACTTGAATCGGTATCCGCTGAAACCTCAACTTGCACAGCCGCCCCAAGCGACACCAAGCTGGATGCCACACTAATCTTTGCCTGACTTCGAAGCGGTGCTAGAGCTTTGCGCCACCGAGTTTCAAACTCCGATGACGAAAAATCACGATCTTCTGGCGCGGCAAGCTGAATGACCACTGAGCCTTGATTGGATTTTGCGGCGTTTAATCCGCCAGATCCCGGCGGTCCACCGACTTCTTCTTGAGTCCCAACCAGCACCAACTGCCCCAACATGAGTTCTTCAACCGTTTGCTTGTCAGTTGCCATGTCGCGCGCCACGTCTAATCCAAGCTGTTCAACCTCTGCGATTAATTGCTCGGTTCGCTGTAGCGACGTCCCTTCTGCCATTTCAACCGAGGCTGTGACGTAGTTGCCCTCAATCTGTGGAAAGAAAGAAAATTTAATGTAACCGTTGGCGAGAATACCAATACTCAACACCAGCACGGTGACCGCACCAGTTATGGTCACAAACCAGTGCTTAGTGGTGAAATCTAAGACACGTTCGAGCGGCCCTTCAATAAAGCGTTTGAGCGCGCCATCCACCTTGTCTCTGGTTTTAGCAAAGAAGCGAAACACCACGTTACTAGGTGGCTCTTTGACGTTGATATGCGACAAATGATGCGGCAAAATTAATAGCGACTCGATCAAAGAAAGACCAAGTAGAATAATAACCACCGCCGGAATATCAGTGAGAAACTTGCCTAAAATTCCTGGCAACAATAACAAGGGGACGAATGCGGCCACAGTGGTTGAGACAGCGAATATGACAGGCGCGGCAACTCGACTGGCGCCTTTGACCGCTGCCTCCATTGGCGGCGTGCCTCGTTCGGCTTCAGCAAAAATGTTTTCACCGGTGACAATCGCGTCATCCACAACGATGCCGATCGCTAAGATAAACCCGAACATAGAGAGCGAGTTTATCGATAAGCCCAGCAGCGACATGGGAATAAACGCGGCGGTGAATGACACGCCAATTCCAGCTGACACCCAAAACGCCAGCCGCAGATCCAGAAACAATGTTAACGCCAGCGCGACCAGCAATATCCCGAGAATTGCGTTCTTCACCAACAGGTCAATACGCTGATCCAACTCAACCGCATCGTTACGCCAAATCACTACCTCAACACTGTCTGGCAAGCTCGGCTTTAGTTTTTGATCAATATACGTTTCAGCGCTGTCGATCACATCTAACACGCGCTCGTCACCGACCCGAAACACATCTAAAAAGACCGCAGGTTGACCATTAAATTCAGCGAATTGAGTGCGCTTTTGAAACCCATCGACGACACGCGCGATATCACGAACTCGAATGATCCCATCACTGGGTGATGAGCTAACTATAATTTCTTCAAAGTCTTGACGGGTTAGATTCCGGCCAACCGTGCGAATCAATATATTCTCTTTCGCGGTGTCGATATCCCCGCCAGGTAGTTCCAGACTTTCGAGTCTAATCGCAGTTGAGAGATCAGCTAAGGTGAGATTATAGGCGCGCAAACTATCTCGCGATACTTCAATCGAAATTTCGTAGTCCCGAGCGCGCTTGACTTCGATCAAGGAAATGTTGTCCTCAAGAACTAAATCATCTTTTATGCGATACGCCAATTCCTTTAGCGCGGCTTCAGGCAAGGAGCCACTGATCGCAATTTCAGCGACACGGGTTTTACCGCTGACTTGCGAGACAATCGGCTCCTCAGCGTCATCCGGAAACACCGTTATCCGATCAACTTCCGACTTAACATCATTCAGTGCTCGACCAATGTCAGCTGTGCGTGAAAACTCTAACTTAACAAGCCCTACTCCCTCTGCCGCGCTTGCGGTGACTTCCTTAACTCCCTCAACACCATTGAGTTGCTGCTCAAGTGGCTGAATAATCGATTTTTCGATCTCGTCCGGCGAAGCACCAACATAGGGCACTTCGACTTGGATTATCTCCAGCGTGAATTCTGGGAAAGCCTCTTGCGAGGTATTTGACATACTGATAAGGCCACCGATCAACAAAAAACCCATCAACAGGTTTGAAGCAACAGGATGGCGTGCAAACCATTCGATAATACTGTTCATTACTGTTGCTCAGTGGGCAGGTCTGGGTTGACATCGGCCGCGCCGGGTTGATCGGTCAACTGGGTCGGTGTTTGGTTGCGGCTTGGTGTAAGTGGCTCATCAGTAGCTGAAGGCTCTTGCACCGCTGAGGGCTCTTCTATCGCTGAGGGCTCTTCTGCATTTAAAGGCTCTTCTGCCGGAACGCTTGAGCTTGGTTCATGGTTGCGAATCTGCACCTGGTTTCCAGGCAATACACCGCCGATGTCTGACCCTAATACATACAGTTGGCCATCGCTCTCAATCGCCGGTTGTATAAATGCCGTCTCTTGCTGATTGCTAAGTGTTCTAGCACTAGCGGACTGCACTTCACCGAAGCCCTGAGAGTCTACCTGCACAAACCAGATGGTATTGTCTGAGCGCACGCTATCACGACTCACTTTAATATATTGCCCAAAGTCACGCGTTTGGATAAACGCTTGCGCGAACATACTAGGCAACAACGGCGGCGCTTCAACATCCGTTTCTTGCAGTGCTAGACCGCGAGCTTCAGGCGCATCGACGCGCACAATCACGTCGATCGTGCGCGAAGCACTGTCTAAGCCTGCTTCGACCCGATCAACCACCGCCGGCCAATAAAAACGAGTTCCGCCAAACTCAGACTCAACCCTTGCGGCGATGTGCGCGGTTTCAGCGTTAAATAAACCCTCGAGAAGAACCGCGTCTGACTCAGCCAAAGCCACTGAGAGTTCGAAAGCCTCGGTTGAGTAAATGTCGGCAAATTGAACACCCGGTGCTAACACATCACCTATACTGACACGTTCGCTGACCACACGGCCATTAAATGGTGCGCGAATAACGCTCCTGCTCAGATCAGTTTGAGCACTTTTTAGACTCGCCTCAAATTGCACGACCCGAGCTTGAGCGGCGCCTAAAGCGGCTTGTCGTTGATCTAACTCCTCTTGCGCGGCGGCTTTTAGCTCTACCAATTTTTTAGACCTCGCCAATTGTGCCTCAGCAAGCACCAGATCAGCCTTGGCGCTGGCTAACTGCGCATTCAATTCGGCTACACGAGCCGACAAACTGACAGGGTTAATGGTTAATAAGGCATCGCCGGCGTTAAAATAGGCGCCCGACTTAAAGCTATCGCTCAGCTCAACCACCTCGCCCGAGACCTGAGCTTGAAGTTTCACGGTCGCAACCGGCACGACTCGACCACTGGCTGAAATCTCAAAATGACCGCTCCGCCACACCAAAGGCTCGGCGTCTATCACCGGCGTTCGGGCCTCAATCGGCGTCAGCTGCGGCTCGCTCTTGAGCACCGTCAGCAAAAACAGCGTAATCGCGCCAAAACCAACTATCGCCAAGCAAACCAGTAGCCAGCGTTTACGTTCACTATCAATATGAAAATTCATTAGGACCCTTATTGTGACAATAGTTTTTGAATATTTGAGAACACAACTCGTTTGATCTGTGCGACTTCCTCAGGCCCAAATGAACTAATATTTAGTGCCATTTTGGCGCTCATACGGCTTACTCTGAACACCAATACTTGGCCAAATATGGTCTGCGCAATAATGGCATTCTCGAGCGTTTTGTCGGGTTCGCTGCGAACAATCGCCACCAACTTTGCGACCAAATCATGAAATGGGTTTTTGCTCAGCCAATGATCTCGCGCATCCTCACCCAACTGAAATTGAGTAACAAATCGAGCCCAGCGCTTAGTCTCAACTGAATCTGGAAGCATGATTTGCATCATGTTTTCTACAATACTCAGAAGGTGATTCATGGCTTCACCAGCATCCAAGCTCTGTGTGTTAAGGAACTCTTCAGCAGCCGTGGCAGGCGCATGACTATGCTCAATAATTTGCGCACCTATATAGTCAGCCACGGCGCAGTACAGGCCGTCTTTGCTTCCAAAATGGTAGCTAATAGAAGACACGTTCATGCCAGCAGAGTCACTGATTTGACGAATCGAAACACCATCGAAGCCATGTTGGCCGAACATATCCAGCGCTGCTTGAAGTAGCTTCTCTCGTGCGAGTTCACCAACACCGGGTCCAGCCTTTTTTTCGGTCACGCGTTTAACTCCAATCTCAATCATGTGTGTATTTCGCGAACCATACGCTCTCTTAATAATTAAATCAATCGTTTGATTTAATTATTAAGAGAGCAACGAAAGATTCTTCGCTTCTTTGCGAGTGACTAGCACTAAGATTTTGGTAACCACAAGCTTATGTGTGGAAGTTCAGAACACGTCGTCAGGCAAGCATGTTCCGACAAATACTATCAACGAATCCCATCGACGGTTATTCATCGCCAGCTGCTAGGCTGAGGTAACTATATCTACGACCGTAGCGCGTCATGCGAGGCATTCGATCGTCTTGAATCTGGAAATTGCGGCCTAAAATCCCATCCCTGCTATTTAAGCATCGATTCTACCCAAATCAGCTCGATTAATCTCGCCCGCAAAGTTGGGACTGGTGACGTTTTCTGATGCCACGCTTATGATGGGTGTTGTGATGAATACCTCCCACCCTCTTTGACAACTGAACGTTGTTTCAAGAGGATGGGAGGTCTATCAAAACAAAAGGTATTCATCATGAGTAATATTACATTAATAGGCATTGATATTGCCAAGTCTGTTTTTCAGCTTTGTGGCCTTAACAAAGCACGCAAGGTTCAATTCAACAAAAAAGTCACAAGAGCGAAGTTTATTGATGCCGTGAGGCAACACCCAAATGCGCTGTTGGTTATGGAAGCGTGTGGAGGTTCTCACCACTGGGCCCGCACGTTCACCGATATGGGGTTTACGGTCAGGCTGGTGCCAGCCCAACACGTAAAAGCCTTCAGCCGAGGCAATAAGACGGATGCTACCGATGCCCTCGCTATTGCTGAGACGGAGTTTCGTCCAAATTTGTATGACGTACAACATAAAACGGTTGAACAACAAGACGTTCAAACATTATTGCGGATACGTTCACGTATCAAAGACCAACGCCGCGACAATGCAAACCAGGTTCGTGGGTTATTAGCCGAGTATGGGTGTGTCATGCCAAAACAGATTCGCAACTTAGAACGATACTTGCCAGCTTGATAGAGCAGTACCCTGTTGCAAAGGCATTGACCTGCATTAAGGGCATCGGCCCGATAACCGCACCTGCGCTTTATGCGAGTATTGGTAAGGGCGTGCAGTTCAAAAATGCGCGGCAACTTGCCGCGTGGTTAGGGCTCGTACCACAACAAACGGGAACGGGTGGAAGAGTACGTCTGGGGCCAATTAGCAAACGCGGTGATACGTATCTTCGTATGCTGCTCATCCATGGGGCTCGTGTTGTGATGCGCTGGGCTAATCAACTTAATGACCCCTTGAGTCATTGGGCAGTACAGCTCGCTGAACGACGTGGTAAGCATAAAGCTATTGTTGGCATCGCCAATAAAACAGCCAGAATGGTTTGGGTTGTTTTGCATAAAGGGCCTGATTCATTGCCGGTTCATTATCGAACGGCGTAGAGCAGAGCCATTAAACAAACCATCAACGATTAAACAAAAAACCAACCGAACGTTGCTTGAGTAGGTAACACTGAGAAAGACTGATCGAACCTGTTTGTAACTGAAATGGACAGAGGCTTATCCATAGCCGTGTGGGTGTTAAGTCAAACAGGTAGCGAATCGCAATGAGGCCGGCCATGATATCCAATGGTCAACATGGCCGGATATATGTCTGCAATCGTCACTCTCATTAAAAGCCTGCTTGACGACCAGGGAGGTATTCATATATGTCCTTTTATATAGCGCCAGCAAGTACTTCATACTTTTATGACGCGAGATATTCGATTCCTTAAAGGTTATTTGCAATTATTGTCAAGTTAGGTGAGCCATAGTTTTCGACAGGGTTGCCGACGAAGTGGTTACCCATAATAATGACACGATCGCAACCACTCCCAATATAAACCGACTTACCTCTTAGATCTTTAAAGTAGTTGCCCTGGATACTAGCACGACCACTAACTAGACTTATAGCGGCAACACCAGTCCATCCATTAAAGTGGCAATTACTGACCCTTAAAGGCCCAGGCTCGACTCCAGGATTTGTTCCCGCAAAAGAAATAATATTAGTCGCAAAATCACCCCAAAAATTACCATTGGTAATTGTAAACGGACCTCTATATTGAGCATTCTGTGGTTGAGTGATTGCAATGCGAGTCGTCGCACCGTAAAAACTGCTGCATGCAATGTTTACGTTAGATAACGTAACGCCCTGTGTTGCAATATAATCTGCTTCTATTCCAATATTCGCTGCATCAATATTCAGGTTAGTAAACTGTCCATTTGTTCCTTGACCACCGAGCGCACCAAGATAATACGTTTGACCACTCCCATTAGTTTTTTCAGCTTCCTTATCAAACTTAACTCCAATCTTATAGCCGAAACAAAAAAAGTTATTGACTATTTGCCAGTCACTCTTTCTAAGCCACAAAGCAACACCATTGTTTGCGATGTATCCGTTCACACCACTTGAAGGCTCGGCTGCCCAAAAAGGCCAAAAATGAACATCTTCTATTCGACCAGTATCCTGACAATTATCGATATAGATTCCAACACTGATTGGGCGTCCGTAGACTCTTTGGATTAAATGCCGCCCAATCCTATACTTACCGAAATCGATACCTTTAAAAGAATTAACAAGCAGAACATCAATAACTGACAAATTGTCACATGATTGATTTTGAGGTGTTCCCCCACGAATAGTATATGAGTAATTGACGGGGTTAGTTTTGCTCTGGCCCGGGTAATATATAATTAAACCTTTAACTGTAGCATTATGATGAGCTAAGCTGATAAATGCTTCATCAACACCTTCTGTATAGGATGAAGCAACCAATGTTGTACCTTGTGGAAGTTCATTTTCTGCCGTCGTGAATGATGCTTTCCAGTTTGGCGGCATCTCGAACACACCTCTTAGTGTCACATTTCTTGGCACCTCGATAGCATCAAGAAGATAGTAACCCGTAGGAACAAAGACTATACCCCCTCCTAAAGAACCAGCATCATCTAGTGCCGATTGAAAAGCAACAGTATCGTTGGCGACACCGTCACCTACGGCGCTATAAGGGGCTTCTGTGACATTAATGCAGTTGTTTGATAGAGATGTAGAAGCATCTGCAGATGTTATTGCCATACTTGCAAGTGCGCCCCCTCCCAAAGCCAGCGATCCACTAATAAAATCTCTTCGTTTGCTCATGTCTCGTTCACTCATTTATCTTTTCTCCTTATAGATGATGTTTACCACTGATTAATTTAGTTAAGGAAACCCTATGAAATAATAGCCAGGTTGAGTCTAATGCCTTTTGTCTCCCTACCCAATAGATCACTTAGAGTGTGTTGCGCCCATTTCAAGCTTCTATCTAAAATCTCTCTCGGCACCGTAGATCGAGCCCCAGATATTCACCCTACGCCTGATTATAAGCCGCCAAAAATTCGTCAAAGCTCAGTGTGTCGCTTTGTTCTAATTCGGCCTGTTTGCGTAATGAGGTTTCTGCCATTTCGTTTAGCGTTTGATCAAAATCTACATTCGCGGCGAGTTCACTAAATTGCTGAGCAAACTGGTCTGCCTGGTCACGGGCAATTTCTAGGAACTCTTCGCCATTTTGAATTCGTTGCATGACTTGGCCGGATGGCGTGAGTGCCACGTTTTCGACTTTGGCTAGTTGCTCCTGCACTGCGGTACTGTGTAGATCGGCACCGTGTGCTTGGTCTAGCTTTCCGGCAATCTCCTGCACGGCCGACAGTAATTCGGTTGCCGCCTGTTTGAACGGAATCTCGTGATCGCCCCAGCGCAGGGTTAGGTCGGGGTTGCGCCCTTCCAGAATCACTTTGGTTTGATTGTCGCGAATTTCAGGGCAGCAACTATCACTAACTTCAGGACACTGTGAGAACAGACAATACAGCAGGAATGCATCCATAAAACGCATCTGCGAGGCAGAGATACCAACTCGGGTGAACGGATTGATGTCCAGAATACGGACTTCGATGTATTCCACGCCACGATCGCGTAATGCAGCGATGGGCTTTTCTCCGGAATGCGTGACGCGCTTAGGGCGAATATCGCTGTAATATTCATTCTCGATTTGCAGCACATTGGTGTTTAACTGACGATATTCACCATCAACCTTAACGCCAATCTTTTCGTACGGCGGATACTTTTGGTGTATCGCTTCGCCCAGGGTTTTTACGTACTCCGGCAGTGACGAATATGACACGTGCAAATCCTGCTGCGCGGTGTTTTGGTAACCCAAATCACTCATGCGGAGTGAGGTTGCGTACGGCAATCCGAATGTGCGCTCACCAAATTTCTGAAGATGCGTTTCACGCCCATTCAGGAAACTTTGATCGAGTACGGGTGAGGCACCAAACAGGTAATGCAGAATCCATGAGTATCGGCGGAAGTTACGAATCAGCGAAAAATACTGGGCTGATTTAAAGTCTTGCAACGATTCCGAAGAGGTCAGAGACTGGGCCTGCATCTTTTGTTGATAAGCCTGCCAAAAACTATCGGGCAGTGAGAAGTTATAATGAATCCCCGCGATGGACTGCATGATTCGCCCGTAGCGCACAGCTAAACCCTGACGGTACACATGCTTCAAGCGGCCAATATTCGACGTGCCATAATCGGCGATGGGAATACTCTCATCACCATTCAGGCTACACGGCATGCTCACCGGCCAAATCACCTGCTGCCCAATATTCTGCAACGTGAGCTTATGCAGCCGATCCAAATACTCAATCGTGTTGTCGATGCTTGTACTGGTTGGGGTTATAAACTCGAGCAGGGCTTCGGAGTAATCGGTGGTGATACTGTCGTGCGTCAAGGTGGAGCCCAGCGCACGCGGATGGCCGTCTTGTGCCACGGTATTGTCAGGTGTGACTCGCAGGCCTTCTTTTTCTACCCCGCGCACGATACTTTTCAGGTTTAAAGCCAACTCGGGATCAATTAACGCCAACGTCGACGTGCATTTGGTATCAAGCATAAGTCAATTTACAGGCCTTACCTGTCACAGTCGTGGCACACCAGTTGGCACCGCCACAGTTCAATTCATTTTGAGTGGCGGAATCATAACTTGAATCCACCACGACGTGCTGCTTTCTGGTATTGCTTATTGGCCAGCTTAAACAGCAGGTTCGGAAAAAATCGTTTCAACCACAGCGCCTGCATTTCCATGCCTCTACCGACCGGGATTTCGAGCTTTCCCTTACGCATTCCGCGTAGGATTTGTTCGGCGCACTCCGTGGCCGACATGCCACCACGAATGTCTGTATCCAGCTGACCAAACTTAGAACCATCACCGACCACGGCATTCGCGGAAATATTGGTTTGGATATACCCTGGCACAATGGTGGTGACGCGAATATTCTGGTCGTGTACTTCCGTGCGCAGCGCGTCGAAAAAGCCCATCATGGCGTGTTTAGCTGCGGAATACCCGGTTCGAAATGGCGCGCCTATTTTTCCTGCTACCGAGGCAGTTACAGCGATATGGCCTTGTCCTTGCTCAAGCATGACCGGCAATACCGCCTTTGTAAGCTCCATTTGTCCAAACACGTCGACATCGAAGATGGTTCGATAAGTCGACATTTCGGTATCCAAACAACGAGAGCGCTGTGAGATACCGGCGTTATTAATGAGCAAATCAACGCGGCCAAAATGCGCCATAACGTCTTTCAGTGCGCTGTCTATCTGCGAAGAGTCGGTCACATCTAGCAGCACCACGACACTGTTTTCTGGCTTGCCGCTCAGTTGATCGCACTTGGCTTTGACGGCTTCCAAGGTGTCTTGATTGCGCGCCGACAAAACCAAGCGCGCGCCCTCGTTGGCAAACGCGAGCGCCAGCGCTTCGCCAATACCCGATGATGCGCCCGTGATCCAAATCACAGCGTCCTTAAATTCAGATATATTCGGCATGCTGTCCCCTACGATTATTGTTGGTTTTGGTGGTCGCTGGATTGCGTGTCGGTACCACGCTGCGACTCTATTTCTACAGTGTCATCAATTGCGGCTTCCAGCCCAGCTCCTCGACGCAACTCCACCACATAAGGCCCGAGAATGCTCGCCACGAACACGATTGGAATGCCAAATATTAGGGTGAACTGCCAATAGTCCTGTGCCTCAGAATCCATCAACGCGTTCACCGTAAAGAGCCCAACACACAATAAACTCCCGATCCACCAGCGACTGGTAAGCAAATACGCCACCAAGCTCACAACGAACGCGACAATAAATAACAGAGCAAAAATCATAGGTCGATCATAGCATTGATGTCGACCCTAAACGCAATACGAACCATGCGTGGTATTACAGAATGTAGCGCGCGTAATCTTCGTCGTCAGCCAACTCGTCAAGATGATCGTTTACATATTGCTTATCAATTGAAACGGTATCGCCGGAACGATCACTGGCCTCAAATGACACCGTTTCCAGCAATCGTTCAAGCATGGTGTGGAGTCGCCGAGCACCGATATTCTCGGTGTTCTCATTAACCTGCCAAGCTAGCTCTGCAATCCGCTCAATCCCGTCATCGGTAAAGCTCAAAGTGACGTTTTCAGTCGCCATCAGCGCCTGATACTGCTCGGTCAAAGAGGCGTCTGGCTCGGTTAGAATACGCTTGAAATCCTCAACCGTGAGCGCCGACAACTCAACCCGAATCGGCATACGACCCTGTAGTTCCGGAATCAGATCAGAGGGTTTTGAGAGCTGAAATGCGCCCGAACCAATAAACAGAATGTGATCCGTTTTAATCATGCCGTGCTTGGTTGACACCGTGGTGCCCTCCACCAACGGCAATAGATCGCGTTGCACGCCCTCACGCGAGACATCTGGGCTTTTACCCCCTTCTGAGCGACCAACAATTTTGTCGATTTCATCAATAAATACAATGCCGTGATTCTCTAAACGCTGAATCGCAGCATGCTTAATATCTTCGTCGTTAACCAGCTTACTGGCTTCTTCTTCGGTTAACACCTTCAGCGCTTCTTTGATCGGCATTTTGCGCGCTTGTTTTTTCTCTGCGCCCATGTTTTTCATCATGCCTTGCAACTGACTGGTGAGCTCCTCCATGCCTTGCGGGCCAAAGATCTCGACGCCCATGTTGTTGGCCGAGACTTCCACTTCGATCTCTCGGTCGTCCAACTCACCTTCACGAAGTTTTTTGCGGAAGCGTTGGCGTGCTGCGCCATCAGAAGGCTCCGCACCGGAGGCTGGATTAAAACCAACGTCACGTGCTGGTGGCAGAAGAATATCCAAAACTCGGTCTTCCGCCGCGTCTTCCGCACGGCGTTGCATTTTCTTCATTTCGGCTTCGCGCTGACGCTTGATCGCGATATCCGCCAGATCACGAATGATCGAATCGACCTCACGACCGACGTAACCAACCTCAGTGAATTTAGTCGCCTCGACTTTCAAAAACGGTGCATCGGCCAGATTAGCCAGCCGTCGTGCGATCTCAGTTTTGCCCACACCCGTGGGGCCGATCATCAGGATATTTTTTGGTGTGATTTCTGCGCGCAAACTGGCGTCTTGAACCTGAGTACGACGCCAGCGATTACGCAAAGCAATCGCCACCGAACGTTTTGCATTGGCCTGGCCGATGATGTGTTTATCCAGCTCCTGAACGATTTCACGTGGGGTCATTTCGCTCATACTAAAACTCCAGTTCTTCAATAGTCAGGTTGTGGTTAGTGTAAACACAGATATCCGCGGCAATGTTTAAAGACGCTTCCACGATCTCGCGGGCATCTAGATCCGAATGCTGGGTTAGCGCACGCGCTGCAGATTCGGCGAACGAGCCACCGGAACCAATGGCCATTACGCCGCCTTCGGGCTCAATCACGTCCCCATTGCCGGAAATCACATATGAGGCGTCTTTGTCAGCAACGCAGAGCAATGCTTCGAGGCGACGTAGCATACGATCCGTACGCCACTCTTTAGCCAGCTCCACAGCCGCTTTAGTCAGAATACCCTGATGTTTTGCCAGTTTGGCGTCAAACAATTCAAACAAGGTAAACGCATCGGCGGTGCTACCCGCAAAACCGGCAATCACGTTGCCTTTGTGCAAACGACGCACTTTGCGCGCGTTACCCTTCATAACCGTGTTCCCCATGGAAACCTGGCCGTCACCGCCGATAACCACAGTATTACCTCGGCGAACCGACAGTATGGTGGTGCCTCTGATCTCAGGCATTGGTGCCTCCGATATTAAATTTCATTAGGACTATGTTGAGATGGTTTCGCCAGTTTCAAGCATAAAAGGAAACAATCTCTTACAGAACGAGCTGTTTGCCGCAACCCTATTTGATGATTTTTAAATGCGAAGCGCTACGCTTAGATTTTTGTTTTGGCTCTAACTTAGTTGGCGCAGAGACTTTACGCTTGGGTGGCGTTGGTTCCGGGTCAGGTTCTAAGCCGTCTTCGCTGTCTTCAAAAAAGATACCCTGCGAGTTTTCACGCGCGAAGATTGCAAGAATCGAATCAATGGGCAAAAAGATATCCTGTTCCACGCCACTGAACCGCGCAGAAAAACTCAAACATTCGTTATCCATAACGTGGAGTTGGATGGCCGAGGAGCTGATGTTTAATACAATTTGCCCATCGACCACATGCGCTTCAGGCACCTCGACGCCGTCGGCATTGGCATTCACCAACACCTGTGGCGTAAAACCATTGTCTTCTGCCCAATCAAAGATTGCGCGCAATAGATACGGTTTAGTCGAGGTCATGTTGTTTAGATGCTGGATTAGAATCCGCGCAGATCGCGCTCGTTGTCACTCATGCTGTCCTGAAACGCCTGACGCGCAAACAACCGCTCAGCGTATTCATCCACTGCCTGTGCTTGTTTTGGCAGCATGATGTTCAATACCGGCAGACGCCACAGCATCGGCGCTAGAATTACATCAACCAACGAGTACTCTTCACCCATTGCAAACTCTTGCTCTGCGAACAATGGCGAAATTGCGATAAAGCCATCACGAATTAACTTGAGTGCTTCCTTGTTCTTAGGATCGGCTTGGAGTGCTTTGAATGAACCCAGCCAGTCACGGTTCAGACGCATGATCATTAAACGTTGTTTTGCACGCGACACGGGGTCAACTGGCATCAACGGCGGATGCGGGAAACGCTCGTCCAGATACTCGTTAATGATATATGGGTCGTACAACACCAGATCACGATCCACCAAGGTCGGTGTTTCGTTGTAGGGGTTAAATTCTGCCAGTTCCTGGCATGGGTCAGACGGATCGGTGTAAACAACTTCACACTCAATGTCTTTCTCACGAACGACAATCCGGCAGGCATGACTCAGCACGCAGTCAGTCCCAGAATACAGCGTCATAATTGAACGTCTGGTTGCGAGTGTACTCATGATAGTTTTCCTATGTAATAAATGGACAGTGTGAGCGCGCGGCCATAGGCCAGAAAAGGCGCTCTAAAATGATCAAACCTAAATGGACAAAACGCGGCACAGGCTTCCCCATGCCGCGTTTTTTCTCATTCATCTGGAGCGACTTAATGTATGTCGCGCCAGTATTCTTTCTTCAACAACACGCACAGCAACAGCAAAATAATCAAGAAGCCCAAGGTGTAAACACCAATGGTTTTGCGCTTTAGTTGCGCTGGCTCGGCAAGATAGACTAAAAATGCGGTCAAATCTGCGATCGCCTTATCAAACTCGGCAGGCGTCATTTTGCCTGGGTGCTGCAACTCGAAAATTGCATCACCGACCAGCTTTTGACCGGCACCCAATGAAATTTCCTCACCATGCTCGCCGTGTACATCAACGCCTCTTTTGACCAGACGTTGCACGCCTTGCAATTCGTACATCGCATGTGGCATCGCAACGTTCGCAAACAGCGAGTTGTTCCAGCCGCTGGGAGTCGATTCGTCCTGATAGAACGCACGCAAGTAAGTGTATACCCAGTCTGGCTTACGAACGCGCGAGACCAGAGAAAGATCCGGTGGCGCAACACCAAACCACTCTTTGGCGTCTTCCGCTGGCATTGTGGTCTTCATCAGATCACCCGGCTTCTCGGTGGTGAACATCAGATTGTCCTTCAATTGATACAACGGAATATCCAGGTCTTCGGCAACGCGCTCATACCGAGAGTACTGCGCGCTGTGACAAGCCAAACAATAGTTCATGAACAATTTTGCACCGTTTTGCAATGCTGCCTTGTCAGACATATTGATATAAACCTTGTCTTTCACTTCATTGCCGCCGCCAGCGGCCAGTGTTGCCGAACTCAGCGTAAGACTCGCAGTCAGCGACATCAACAGAATCGTAATTTTCTTCATTATTGAATCCTCGCTTAGTGCGCGTCGTACGTGACACGGTCTGGTTCTGGTTTGGTCTGACCAATGCTGGTGAACCAAGGCATTAGGATGAAGAACGCAAAGTAGATGCAGGTACAAACCTGCGCCATAATTGTTTTCACCGGTGTCGGCGCGTTCATACCCAAGTAACCCAGAATGAAGAACGCGATCAAAAACAATGTCAGAGCCACTTTGAATGGCCAGCTACGATAGCGTATGGATTTCACTGGCGAACGATCCAACCATGGCAGCAAGAAAAAGCACACGATCGCGGAACCCATCAGAATGACGCCCCAGGCTTTACCACTCGAGTTCATGAATACAAACCACGCGATGGCACCGACAACAACAAAGCCGATCTTGTACTTTAGATCCACTTTAGCGAAAGCCGCCGCTAAAATTGCAATTGCTACGCTCGACCAAGCAAAGAACACCAATAGGGTTTCTGTACTCGCACGTAGAATTGAGTAGAACGGCGTGAAATACCATAACGGTACAATGTCGGGTGGCGTTTGTAGCGGGTTGGCCGGTGCAAAGTTATCCTTCTCGAGGAAAATACCGCCCAAGTCCGGCCAGAAGAACACAATACCCAGATACACCATAAAGAATCCACACACGCCAATCAGATCTTTAATCACGATATGTGGGAAGAACGGTACGCCATCAACCGGCTTGCCGTTTTCATCCAGATTTTCGAAGATGTCGATACCGTCCGGATTATTGGAGCCAACGTGGTGCAATGCCACCAAGTGCAGAAACACCAAGGCAACCAAAATCAACGGCAACAGAATCACGTGAAACGCGAAGAATCGGTTCAAAGTCGCGTCTGAAATAACAAAGTCACCACGAATCCATTCGGTCAAAATGGGACCAAAATACGGTATTACATCAAATAGAGAGATAATGACCTGTGCGCCCCAGTAAGACATATTGCCCCACGGCAACAGGTATCCCATGAAGGCTTCAGCCATCAAGGCCACGAAAATGACGCAACCGATAAGCCAGACTAATTCACGCGGCTCACGGTGCGATCCATAGATAATACCGCGAAACATATGCAGGTAGACCACCACGAAGAACATGGAGGCGCCGGTGGAATGAAGGTACCGCACCAACCATCCATAGGGTACATCTCGCATGATGTACTCGACGGACGCAAACGCCAACTGCGCATCCGGCTTATAGTGCATGGTCAGGAAGATCCCGGTTAAAAGTTGAATCACCAGCACCAAAATTGCCAATGAGCCAAAGTAATACCAGAAATTAAAGTTTTTCGCCGCCCAGTATTCAGCTAGGTGCTCGTTCCAAACTTTGGTCGCCGGAAAACGATCATCCACCCATTGCATAAATGCGTTAGCGCTCTTGTGGTTGTCATGACGATGAATAGCCATTACGCGTTCCTCCCGCCGTCTTCACCAATGGTAATTATGTCGTCCGCAATCGCAAATGGCGGTACGGACATATTAGTCGTCGCAGGTACGTTTTTATACACTCGGCCTGCCAAGTCGAATTTTGAACCGTGACAAGGACAGAAAAAGCCACCTTGCGAATCTGGCCCCATTTGTGGATCAGGTCCTATTGCCAATTTCTCTACAGGAGAACAGCCGAGGTGTGTGCAGACCGCTTCCATGACCAGCAACGCTGGCGAGGACTGGTCTGATCGAGAATTGTTTTGCGCATAAACAGGTTGGCTGCTGGACAGCGAATCAGGATCAGCCAGCTTGTCGACAACCTTATCCAGGCCGGCCATCATTTCGTCGCTGCGCTTGAGCAGGACCACAGGTTTGCCACGCCATTCGACCTTGACCATCTGACCAGATTGAATTTTGGATAAATCGTGCTGAACAGGTGCACCGGCATTTTTAGCCCGCTCACTTGGCGTCATACTGAGTACAAATGGGGTTACCGCAAACGCGCCACCTACTGCACCAAAGCCTGCCGTGATTCCAGTCAGGAATCGACGCCTTTTCTTATCTTCAACGCTCATGCCCTCGGCATTTGCGCTGCTAACCTGGTTGTCAGCCATATGAGCTCCTAAAATCGTCCAACCCTAATGAAGTCGGAATTATTCGCTTAGTTAATGTTATTTTGCGCAACCTGCACCGAACTACACAATAAAAACAACAAGTTGCACGCTGAATTTTGACCTAAGTTTTCAACCTGATCGAAACCAGCATTTGGTTTCAATTTATTGGGTCGCGATTGTACCAGATGTGTCAAGTGTTTTGCGGGTTTGATCGCGACTATTGCGCGTTTTTAGCCAAGCAAGGCGCGCATCGCCGCCAAATGGGTCTGCCCCACTTCTTCCTGACGCTCCGGATCTTTGGCCAGCTTTTCTTCCCAAATAATGTGTTGCTCGTCCAATTCATCGAGGAATCGACTGGGCGTGCACTCAATCACTTCGCCGTAACGTTTGCGCTGGTTGGCGTACGACAACACCAATTCACGCTGTGCGCGCGTTATCCCGACGTAGAAAAGCCGGCGTTCTTCTTCGACCATATCTTCCTCGATACTAGTACGGTGCGGCAGAATCTCCTCTTCCAGACCGACAATCGTCACATGCGGGAACTCCAGCCCTTTCGAGGCATGCAATGTCATAAGAGAAACCACGTTGTCGTTAGTATCGTCTTCGTTTTTTTCCAAAATCCCCATCAGGCTGACAACAGACACCACATCCACCAGCTTTCTGTCTTCCCCCTTGCTGGCGATCGACTTAACCCAGCCCAACAGGTCTTCGATATTACGCCAACGCATTTCAGCCTGCTCTGGGCTGGCACTTTGCTTCACGATCCAATCCTGGTATTCGATATCGCTCAACAAATCATTGATCAACCCAACTGGCGAGTCCGTTTCAGCCCGTTGAATCATGCCATCGAGCCAATGCTCAAACTGGCGCAGCGGCGCTTGACGTGAAGCGGACAAATGACTGTGCAGTGCGGCCCGTTGAATCGCTTCATACAAGCTGCATTTTTCCTGTCGCGCAGTTTCTGCCAGCGCTTCAAGCGTTCCCGAACCAATGCCGCGCCGGGGCGTGTTGATGGCGCGAACAAACGCATTATCATCCAGCGGGTTGGTCACCAGCCGCAAATAGGCCATCACATCTTTGATTTCAGAACGGTCGAAAAACGAGAGTCCACCGCTTAAATAATATGGAATATGCATTTCACGCAGCTTCTGCTCCAGCATGCGCGACTGATGATTACCGCGGTACAAAATGGCGTAATCACTATACGGACGCTGATTCTGAAAGCGGTGCTGCATGAGTCCAGCCACCACTTTCTCTGCTTCGCGCTCGTCGTTTTCCGCATGCATGACGGTGATCGGTTCACCAAACCCCAGGTCGCTCCACAATTGCTTCTCAAACGGGCGCGGATTGTTCTGAATCACATGGTTCGCCAGCGCGAGAATTCGACCCATTGAGCGGTAATTTTGCTCCAGTTTCACCAACTCCAGATCGGGAAAATCGGTTTTAAGCTGCAACAAGTTTTCAGGTTGAGCACCACGCCATGCGTAGATCGACTGATCGTCATCGCCTACTGCCGTCAAACCACAGCCCTTCGAGCCAGCCACCAAGGTTTTTACTAGGCGATATTGGGCTGCATTGGTGTCCTGATATTCATCCACCAGCAAAAACTGCACGCGCCCTTGCCATTTAATACGCACATTATCGAACTTGCGGATCAACTCATTCGGCAAGTACAGCAGGTCGTCCAGATCGACCGCATTACAGGCCACCAAATACCGCTCATACTCGGTATAGACCTTGGCTGCCGCGACCTCGGTCGGGCTTGTCATCGCCAATTGCATCGCCTGATCCGGAGACACCAACTCATTCTTCCAACTGGAAATTTGATTGCGGACACGCTCCACTAAGCCATCGTCGTCCAAATCCGCTTTCAGCAACTCACGAACCACAAATACGGAGTCCGCCGGGTCGAAAATTGAGAACCCAGGTTTGCGTCCTGACGCATCGACCTCTTCACGCAAAATCGCCATGCCGAGACTATGAAATGTGGAGATCGTCAGCCCTTTAACTGCGTCCTTACCGAGCAGTTCAGTGATCCGCTCCTTCATCTCGCGGGCGGCCTTATTGGTAAAGGTAACCGCGTATATGTTACGAGGATCAACCGCCATCTGAGATAACAGCCAGGCAATTTTGTACGTGATTACGCGCGTTTTACCACTGCCCGCACCGGCGAGCACCAGCATAGGTCGCCCGCACTCTTTGACCGCTGCACGTTGCTGAGGGTTAAGTTGTTCAAACAATGGCGGCCTCGCGCGATCAAAAACAAAAAGGGTTACAATCAGGGGTTGGATTTTACGGACAATCTCGGCACGCGCCTAGCCCTTTATGCACCTTGGTAAACAGTAAATTTTTGTCACAGTTTTGACACCCTTTGGTAACACGCACGCCACACTCTGTGCTTGAGTCGGGACAGTAAATGTGTAAACTCAGTCGACGGGCTGGGAAGAGAGTTGATTGGCAGCCAAGTTTTACCGTGTTGTGAATAGCAAAACAAACCCAGAACCATTAGGACCTACAAATAGCGTGCGCGAAGATCGAAGTCAGATAGAAAGTTTTTTTAAGCGTGGCCAATATCGACAAGCCTTAAATGGCCTTGAGCAAGCCGAACCCAGCGCTTGGCGAGACACCACCCGTTTGCGTTGCTTGCGTGCCATGGGGCAAGGTGCTGATGCCGTCATCTTTGCCAATGAGTTGTACGAAACTCTTCGCAATCAGGCCACGGAATACAAAATCAACACATCCAAACGCAATAATCAACTCCGTTATATTGCACTGGTGTTCGCCGAACAGAATCAGGCGGACGAAGCATGCGGCATAATGCAGGAACTGTGTGCTCAGTCACCGGAGGTTCCGGCACTGCATCGCGAACACGCTTTTGCGCTCACCAATGCGGACCGCTCGGACGAAGCCGAACAAGCGCTCAACCGCGCTATTGACCTGCAACCAACGCACGCGAATTCACACGCTCAATTAGCCCGTATTTACTGTCGCTCCGGCCGGGTAAAGGCAGGCTACAACAGCTACTCCATGGCCGCGTCTCTCGACCCAGAAAACCCGAACTACCTACAACGACTCATTTATTGGAGCAACTACTCCGAGCTGACAACTCCGCAAAGCAACTTCCAGCTTACCAAACTCTGGGTGCAAAAGGCCCACCCTGGTAACCAGAAAGGCAGCAATACCTGGCGCACTGCCAATGCGAACCGACAGCTCAAAATTGGCTTTATCTCTTCCGACTTGTGCGCCAATTCGGTGAGTTGTTTTATTCTTCCTTTACTGGAGGGACTGGATCGCAAACAGTTCCACATTACCGCCTATAACGACACTAAAAAGACTGACGGGGTAACCGATCTAATCCGCACACAATGCGACAATTGGCATGATATTGCACGCAACAGTGACCCAGCCTTGTCGAAATTGATTGCCAGTGACCAGATCGATATTCTGGTCGACCTAAATGGGCATGGCACAGGTAACCGCCTGGGTGTATTCTCACGCCACGTCGCCCCCATTCAACTGAGTTGGTTTGGCTACCCATCGACCACCGGCCTCAAGAGCATGGACTACTGCGTCACCGACCGTATCGCAGACCCAATCGGTATCACCGACGACTTCTACAGTGAATCATTAATTCGACTAAGCAACGGGTTCTTGTGTTACAAACCCACAGGCAATGCGCCAGCGATCAAGCCCACACCAAGCGATGGCGTGGTGCGACTAGGGGCATTCGGCAACCTCGCTAAAATCTCCAGCCTGGCCATGGACTGCTGGGCAGCTGCGATGCACGCTGTGCCGAATTCGGTACTGGTTCTCAAGCGGCCACAACTCGCCAGTCAGAATGCACAGCGCTTTTTTCTAAAGGAGTTCGCTGAGCGCGGCATTCAATCGGATCGTATCACCTTGGATCACGAAAAAGCGCGGATTGAACAACGCCTTGATGCGTACAATCAAATCGACCTAGCCTTGGACACCACACCCTACAATGGAACAGCAACCGTACTTGAAGCGCTGTGGATGGGCGTACCGGTGATTTCTATGGTTGGCCAGACTCACGCCAGTCGTGTTTCTGCCAGCATTCTTGAACGCATCAATTTGGGCGGCATGGCCACCAAAAGTGTGACGGACTTTGCACAACGTGTACTCGAGTTCAGCGAATTAGGCGAAAACACGCTGGAAGCGCGCCAAAGTCTTCGTACGCGGATGCAGAACTCGGCGCTCATGAACACACCGCAATTCGGCCGCGAATTTGGCAACGCCCTACGCGGAAAATGGCAGCTTTGGTGCGATGATGTAGCCACCAAGCTCGAACAGGAGGCGTCCGCATGAGCACTCAGATCGAGACGCTGATGACACAAGCCGTCAGCGCGCTGCGTGAAGGCAAGTTCGACCTAGCAGTCAGCCTAACCGACAAAGTGATCCACCAAGATGCAGATCACCCGTCAGCGCACGCGGTTAAATTCAGCAGCCTGTTTAAGAATAAAAAATTCGAACAAGCACGCCAGATGGGGGGAACAGCAGCACAATTGAATCCGCACTCGGTGTTTGTCTTAAACAATCAGGCCTGCCTGCAACTAGAAGCGAAACAACCTGCGGCAGCAGCCGGCCTGCTGAAGTCCTTGATCGACCAATTCGGTGAACGTAGTCAATGGCTGTATAACTTGGCGCTAGCGCATCGCATGGTCGGGAACTACGATTACGCGATCACGACTTTTCGCCGTACTCTGGATCACCAACCCGACCATGATCGCGCCGCCTTTCAACTTGCCGACTGCCTGAGTCAGATCGGGCATAAAGAAGAAGCCACGCGTGCCTACGATTACGTACGCCTATTACGCACCAAACACGCACCGAGCCACAGTAATTATATTCACCACGCCGTGGCTAACGACTCGCTGACCGAAGAAGGATTGCGACAAGAAATGCGACTCTGGGAAGAACGCTTTATTCCGAAAGACAACCGCTACACAGCAAAGCAAGTTCAAGACAAAAATAAGCTTCGCCTGGGTGTTTTGATTGGTCAAATTCCGGAACATTGGCTACTCGCCACGGTCGCGCCAACCGTATCCAGTTTGGCCAAGCTTGGCGACCAGGTATTTGTTTATTGGCACGATGAAAAGCCGCGCTCTGATTTGTTCGATAGCGGCGTTAACGTAGTGCATTCACCGGGGTTCACCGACGCAGACTTTGCGCGCCAGGTACGCAGTGACAAGATCGAAGTCATGCTCGATGTTTGCGGCATGCGACGCGGTTCACGCCAGCGCGCGCTGGGGCTTCAAGTTGCTGGCAGCGCATTTGGCTGGCTAGCGCATGAAGGGCGTTACGCCACCGACCTCGTTGAATTACTAGACGACCGCTTGACCGAGCAGCGGTTTTTTGTGTCAGCAGAGTATGAGTCCTACACGCCACGTAACACGCCGCTCCCAGCTAAGACCTTTGCCGGCATTGGTTGCCAGCACGGCTTGAGTTATAGCGTCATTAAAGTTTGGTCGGAAATTCTGCGGCGCCTACCCGACTGGAAACTACACCTGGACGCCACCTCAGCGTTGGTTAAGAAGCTATTGATCGAACGATTCGCACTGCATGAAATCAGCGCTGATCGCTTAGTATTTGATGAGCGCCTGCGCGCTGCGCCGAACACCATTGTGCTGGACAATTTCGTACAAAATGACCCGATTGCGGCGGTGGATGCAATCGATCACGGAGGCGTGCTGGTGGCATTACGCGGAAACCTTTTTCCAGCACAACAAAGCGCAGCACTTCTTAAACAGCTGGACCGCGCAGACTGGCTATGCGATACGCAACGAGACTATTTAAACCGGGCCATCAGCCTAGCTCAAGGCGTCTCTGTCGACCTGGTTGATCGTGCGACAATGAAAAAATCCGCTGTTCGCGACGTCCACGGGTTCAGCAAGCGCGTGCGTGACATTCTAAAAAGCGCAGGATAACAAAGTAGTCCTGCGCCGATAAAACACGCCCTGCTAGCTGGCCTGGTCTTCTTTAACTGCCTGCTCCTCTTTAAGCAAAGTCACCACGCGTTGAGGAAAAGGAATAGAAATGCCTTCGGCGTCGAAGCGCTTTTTAACTTGCTCCTGGGTATCCATGAGCACTGACCAGTAATCTGCCGTCGCCACCCAGGGGCGAACCACAAAATTAACACTGCTGTCGGCCAATTCCATGATGGCGATCTTAGGCGCGGGTTCGTCCAACACGCGGTCATCCGCATCCAAGATGGATTTGATGACGGTCCGCGCATGGTCAATATCCGCCTCATAGCCAATCCCGAACGTCATATCAACACGCCGAGTACCGGTCGATGAATAGTTAATAATATTGCTGTTCAGCACTCGTGAATTTGGAATAATCACACACTTGTTGTCACCGGTGCGCAATTCGGTGGTGAAAATTTTGATGTTCTGCACCGTGCCTATTTCACCAGCAATATCAACAACCTCGCCAACCCGGAATGGTCGCAGCATGATAATCAACACGCCCGCAGCAAAATTTGACAGCGACCCTTGCAATGCCAACCCGACGGCCAGACCTGCCGCACCAAGTACCGCGATAAACGAGGCTGTCTCGATACCCAATTGACCCAATGCAGCAATCACGACGACCAGGACCAACGCCCAGTAGACTAGGCTCTCGAAAAAACCAGTCAGCTCCTGTTCAAAGCCCTGTTTCTCTAAGCCCTTGATCAACAGATTTGTCAGGCCACGTGCTACGCGTTTACCAATCCAGAAAATAAGTAACGCGGTAAGAACTTTGATCGCGTAAGTCCAGCCGTGCTGCGCGATGACATCAGAGTATTTTTGAATTTCGTTAACAATAGAATCCATAATTATAATTTCGTTGTGCTAAAAATTTATTGAATTTCATCAGCCCGCGATTATAGCCAAGCGAAAAGCCGGGTCAGCTCGTAAACAAGAAAAACTACGTTTATTTGCGATGACCTTATTCGACAATGGATCGAAAAGTTAAATTGATGCGGGGACCAGCATTGGCTCGCTTGGGAATATGGTGTTGCCAATTTGCTTGTGTCGGGCCGCACATGAACAACAAACTGCCATTTTCAAGCGCCAGTGTGTACTTCAGTTGCGGGTCGGTCTTGTGACGAAGCCTGAAGTCACGCGCTGCACCAAAACTCAACGACGCAATCTGTGGTTGACCACCAAGCTCTGGTTCATCATCGCTGTGCCAACCATTGGAATCACGACCGTCACGATAAAAGTTTAGGAGCACGGAATTGAACGACGCTCCACACGCTCCTTCGGCGTCGGCCCTGATCGCAAGCAGGGTGTCGGTCCACGGCACGGTTTCCATCGTTAGTCCGGAGTACGCATACCTTAATCCTGGATCGCCGACCCATCGTGACAGGCGCGGCGCCAGATGTTTTTTTCCAAACACACGCACCGTGTCCTGCTGCCAGTCAGTTTCATTCAGCAACACATCGAACAACGTATTCGCGACCTCGGTCGAGTAGAACTCCGGCGTGTAACGGATGTCGGCATCCTCTAGATTCAAGACATGCGTCTGCTTACTCAGTAATCCCAGCTGTTTCGTGGTGCTTGCCATACAATTTGCTCACTAATTTACTTTATACTGTGCCACTGTTTTTGGCCGATGACGCCTGGTCTCGAACCAATGACCGGCCAGTCAACCCCATTTGATAACGACAATAAACGCAGCGAAGAAGGTACGACATGCAATTCAACGGCAGCGACAGCTATATCTCAACCGACGACTTAAGCCTGGCGGTTAATTCTGCCATCATTCTACAGAAGCCGCTTTTGATTAAAGGTGAACCCGGTACCGGAAAAACCATGTTAGCGGAAGAAGTTGCCGCATCACTGGGGAAACGCCTGATCCAATGGCACATCAAGTCCACCACCAAGGCGCAACAAGGCTTGTACGAATACGATGCAGTTTCGCGTCTGCGTGACTCTCAACTGGGTGACGCTGATGTTAAAAACATCAAAAATTACATCGACAAGGGCAAGCTCTGGGAAGCGTTCGAGAGCGATGAGCAGGTTGTTTTGTTGATTGATGAAATCGACAAGGCTGACATCGAATTTCCGAATGACTTGTTGGTCGAGATCGACAAAATGGAATTTTTTGTGTATGAAACTGGCGAAGTCATCAAAGCCAAGCACCGCCCAATTATCATCATCACCAGCAATAACGAAAAGGAGCTGCCCGATGCATTCTTACGTCGCTGCTTCTTCCACTTCATTAACTTTCCAGATCGTGCCACGATGGAAAAAATCATTGAAGTACACCACCCGAATGCCAAAAAGAACCTGGTAACTGAAGCACTGGAAGTCTTTTTTGAAGTTCGCGCTATTCCAGGACTCAAGAAAAAGCCGTCGACGTCTGAGCTGATCGACTGGCTTAAGCTATTGATGGCCGACGATATTCCGGACGACATTCTAAAGGATCGCGACAACCACAAAGCGATTCCGCCATTGTATGGCGCGTTACTCAAGAACGAACAAGACGTACAGCTCCTGGAACGATTGGCGTTTATGCATCGTCGCGAATCTCGCAATCAATAGCACCAGCAACTAACGACGAATATCACTATGCTGCTGAACTTCTTTGACACGCTGCGCCGCCAAGGTCTGCCCGTAACCATTCGCGAACTGTCGGATTTAATTACCGCACTCGAGCACCGCATTGTGTTCGCCGATATGGAAAAGTTCTACTATCTGGCCCGCACCTGCATGGTCAAGGACGAGAAGCATTTTGATAAGTTTGATCGTGCGTTCAAAGTGCACTTTACCGAACTTGAAAAAATTGATGACCTGATCGAGGCGCTGATACCGGAGGACTGGCTACGCAGCGAATTCCTCAAGAATCTCAGCGATGAAGAAAAGGCACAGATCGAGAGTCTCGGTGGGCTAGAAGAGCTAATCGACACCTTCAAGAAACGGCTGGAAGAGCAAAAAGAACGTCACGAGGGCGGCAGCAAGTGGATCGGCACCGGCGGCACATCACCCTTTGGCAACAGCGGCTATAATCCGGAAGGCATCCGCGTTGGCGGTCAAGGTGGTGGCCGCAGTGCTGTTAAGGTCTGGGATCGTCGCGATTTTAAAGACCTGGACGACAGCATTGAGCTCGGGACGCGCAACATCAAAATGGCGCTGCGCCGACTACGCAAGTTTGCCCGCACCGGCGCGCAGGATGAGCTGGACTTAGACGACACCATTCGCTCTACCGCGCACAATGCTGGTTTACTCGACATCAAAATGGTGCCCGAACGTCACAATTCAGTCAAAGTGCTCCTATTATTCGATGTTGGCGGCTCGATGGACCCATACGTACGCACTTGCGAGGAATTGTTCAGTGCGGCGCGCGTTGAATTCAAGCACATGGAGTATTATTACTTCCATAACTTTATCTACGACGGACTCTGGCAGAATAGCGCATTACGTTACGATGAAGTCACACCAACACACGATGTGCTGCGCAAGTATGGCAGTGATTACAAAGTAATTTTCGTAGGTGATGCAGCAATGGCAACCTATGAGATTACGCACTCCGGTGGCAGCATCGATTTTATGAACCGCGAACCTGGCAGTAACTGGTTGAAGCGCTTCACGGATACCTACGACAAGGCAGTGTGGTTAAACCCAACGCCAGAAGCGTATTGGGAGCACACGCATTCGACCCAGATTATTCGTAAGTTGATGGAAGATCGTATGTACCCTTTAACACTCAAAGGCATGGAAGAAGCCATGGCGTATTTGAGTCGCTAATTAACTCGGCGATTAAGTCAGCATGCGGCGCGCTCGACGCGCTTTACGGCGATGATTCAGTTGATCGATGGAATAAATCACCAGTGCTACCCAAACAAAACTGAACGCCACGAATCGATCGCTGCCGAACGGTTCGTGATAGATCATGACACCGATCAGCAATTGTAGAAAAGGACCAACATACTGGGTCATACCCAGCGCAGTCATACTGATACGCTTGGCGGCAGCGGCGAAGAGTAACAGCGGCACCAGGGTAAATAAACCGGCCAGTAACAAGTTACTGCTGGTCAGTGCGTCAGAACCAAATACACCACCGCCGTTGGCGTGCAGATAGATTAAGTAAATCGCTGCTGGCCCGAACATCAGGCTTGTTTCCAGTGCAAGCCCATGGGTCGCCGGAATCGATACCGATTTCTTTACGACGCCATAAAGTGAGAACGTGATGGCCAGTGACAACGCCACAACCGGGACTTGTCCGTATCCGAAGATCAAAAACAGCACGCCACACGCGGCCAACCCTATCGAAATCACCTGAATCGCACGCAGTCGCTCAGCAAAGAACAACACACCGAACAGAACGCTGATTAAGGGATTGATAAAGTAGCCCAGAGACGTTTCCACGATCCGGCCATCATTCACCGCCCAGATAAAGATACCCCAATTTACAGACACCAGGACGGACGCAGCGCCGATACGTAATAACAACATCTTATCTCGGAACAAGGCGCGGAATGCATGCCATTCGCCAACCACCACGATGTAGCCCACCACCATCAGACAAGACCACACCATACGGTGCATCACAATTTCTAAGGGGCTTACATGGTCCAACTGCTTCCAAAATATTGGAATAATCCCCCAAAATGTATACGCACAGATCGCGTAAATCAGGCCTTTGTTATCATTCATTTTGAGGGCAGACTGTCCGACTTTGGATAAACTGCAAGGGTAACATGTGCTAGGGTTAGCACAATCCAAAAAAACCGATAAATCATAACTATGAAAAAAGCTGCATTTCGTCTCGCGCTGGGTTCAGCGCTCGCTTTCTCCAGCCTGCCGTTGTTTGCAACCGACACCATTGTTAACTGCGGTGCTACAATCGATGTGGTCGCTGGAAAACTTACCGGGCCACGGAGTTTCACCGTCAATAGCGGACGCATTCAAAGGGTCGATAATGTTGCCAGTAAGGCAGCCAATGTCATCGATTTGAGCACCTACACCTGCCTGCCAGGCTTGATCGATATGCACGTGCATCTGACCTCGCAGAGCAACCCACGCTCGTACATAGAATCGTTCACCTTAAACCCAGCAGACTACGCGTTTCGCGCTGCACACTACGCTGACATTACCTTACAAGCCGGATTTACCAGTGTGCGCAACCTCGGTGATGATGGTACAGTGACGCGCGCCTTGCGTGGCGCGATCGCGCAAGGCATCGCCACCGGTCCGCGTATATTTACGGCGGGAAAATCGCTGGCCACCACGGGTGGTCACGCTGACCCGACCAATGGACATCGCTTCGATCTGATGGGCGATCCACACGCCAAGAGCGGTGTTGTCAACGGCGTTTCTGAAGCCCGCAAAGCGGTTCGACAACGCTATAAAGAAGGCGCAGATTTAATCAAAATAACCGCTACCGGCGGCGTGTTAAGCACCGCAAAAAGCGGACAGAATCCACAGTTTATGGATGATGAACTCACTGCAATTATCTCCACCGCTAAGGACTACGGCTTCAAAGTTGCGGCGCACGCGCACGGTGGCGAAGGCATGAAGCGCGCCATCAAGGCTGGCGTGAACAGTATCGAACACGGCACCTTGATGGACGACGAAGTTCGACGGCTAATGAAACGGCACGGCACGTATCTGGTTCCGACCATATTAGCCGGCGAGTTTGTCGCCGAGAAAGCAAAGATTGATGGCTATTTTCCGGAGATTGTACGACCCAAAGCCGCTGCAATAGGCCCGCAGCTTAAAGCGAATTTCGCCAAAGCATATGAAGCTGGCGTCAAAATCGCTTTTGGTACCGACAGTGGCGTTTCGGCTCACGGCGACAACGCTCGTGAATTCAAACTCATGGTCGATCAAGGAATGCCTGCCATGGAGGCGATTCGTGCGGCAACCGTGAACGCTGCAGATCTGCTGGGTGAAACAGAAAACTTAGGCACGCTGGAACCCGGACATTTCGCTGACCTGGTCGCCGTGAAAGGTAACCCATTAGACGATATTTCGATTCTAGAGACGATTGACTTTGTGATGAAAAACGGCGAGATCGTCAAGAAGTCACGTTAAGCATCAGAGGAGCGCAGTGCCACACTGCGCTCTCGCTGCTCCACGTACATCATTATTTTTCCCTCGATCGCGCCAGCACCAGCCCGGCGATTAAAACCAGCACGCTAACCAAGGTAATCATCACCGTTGCCAGAGCGTTTATCTCGGGGCTGACACCTAAGCGCACACTCGAGTAAACCACCATCGGCAAGGTGGTCGAACCTGGGCCTGAGGTAAAGCTCGCGACCACCAGGTCATCAATCGACAAGGTAAATGCCAGCAACCAGCCGGCGATGATCGCTGGGGCGATGGTTGGTAAGGTCACGGTGAAAAACACCGTCACCGGCCGTGCGCCGAGGTCGAGTGCCGCTTCCTCAATAGAGCTATCCACATGCGCCAGTCGACTGCGTACCACCACCGTGACGTAGGCCATGGCAAATACAGTATGGGCAATCACAATCGTGGTTTGCCCACGACCGGCTGGCCAGCCGAACAATTTCTCCATTGAGACAAACAGCAGTAACGAGGCCAAACCAATGATAATCTCAGGCATAACCAACGGGGCTGCCGTGCTCAGCTCAAACTGAGGCTGCCCCTTGAGGTGTTTAAATCGCACTAGCGAATACGCCGCCAATGTACCTAACACCACGGCTAGGGTTGCGGTCAGAGCACCAATTTTAACGCTTAGCCATGCGGCGCCGAGCAACTGCTGATTTTCCAGCAATGCGCCATACCACTTGGTACTCCAACCACTCCAAACCGTGACCAAGCGGCTCTCGTTAAACGAATAAACGATCACGCTTAGAATCGGTAAATAGAGAAACCCGAAGCCCAACAGCAAACACGCCAGTCGTAAACCTTTAAACCGCTTCATTGGGGTCCTCCAGCTCTGAGCGGCGCTCGAAGTAACGTAACAATACGAATGGCAAGATGAGCAAAGTCAGTAGAACCAGCGCCAGTGCCGATGCAACTGGCCAGTCTTTATTGCTGAAAAACTCGGTCCACATGACGTTCCCGATCATCAGGGTGTCTGGCCCACCCAGTAGATCCGGGATCACAAACTCGCCCATCACTGGAATAAACACCAACATAGCACCGGCCATGAGACCTGGCACCGACTGCGGCAACGTCACAGTGACGAACTGCGTTGCCGGCCCGGCACCCAGGTCTGCGGCGGCTTCCAGTAATGTGGTATCCAGGCGCACTAAGGTCGCATAGAGCGGTAACACGAAGAACGGCAGATAGCTGTAAACAATCCCGATATACACCGCAACCTGGGTATGCATGATCTCCAGTGGCGCGTCGACGATGCCAAGCCCCATCAACACATTGTTTAGCAAGCCATTGGTTTTGAGGATACCCATCCAGGCGTATACCCGGATCAAAAAACTGGTCCAAAACGGCAACATCACAAACATGATCAATGGCACGCGCCAATGTGCTGGACTGGTAGCAATACTGTAAGCCAGTGGATAACCAATCAACACACACAAAGCAGTGCTGATGAGCGCGGTTTTGACGCTGTTCCAAATGGCCGACAAATACAGAGAGTCATCGAACAACAATAGGTAACTGCCGAAATTTAGCTTAATTTCGACCAGACCATCCGATACCGATCGCACCACGTCCAAATACGGTGGCTGCGCAAAGGCAGCCTCAGACAAACTGATCTTGATCACGAACAAGAACGGCGTCAGAAAGAATATCGCGATAAACAACCACGGCCAGATTGCCACCATCCACGGGGACCTGACCAGCCCCGACACCGCAGTCCAAGCATTTTGCCCTAATCGAAACGAGGTCATTTACGCGACCAACACGTTACAGGTGTCGGCACGCCAGCCGAGACGTACTTTTTGCCCCCAGTCCAACGGCAACTCTGCGGCTGGCTGGACATTCGCCTGCGTAAATTTGACCGATTGCCCGTTGGGTAAATTACAGTAGTAAATCGAGACATCGCCTAAATACGCAATGTTTTCAATTACCCCAACCACGCTGTTGTCAGCCTGCGCATTTGGGTTGGTAATCGATACTTTTTCCGGACGCACCAAGACGGTCACCACCATATCCGGCACCAACGGCTGAACGTGACGCACGGTCAGCTCAGCCTCCAAGGCGTCACACCACAGTGTGACCACATCGTCCTGATGCGATGAGACCCGAGCTTCAAACAAATTGCTTAAGCCAACAAACGAAGCGGCATAGCGTGTTGCTGGGTACTCATAAAGGCGGCGAGGTGTATCAACTTGCTCTATCAAACCGTCATTTAACAAAGCCACGCGACTGGACATGGTCATCGCTTCTTCCTGATCGTGCGTTACCACCACGAAGGTCATCTTGAGCAATTCTTGCAGATTCACCAGTTCAAACTGCATATCTTCTCGGAGCTTTTTATCCAAGGCACCCAGCGGCTCATCCAACAGTAGTATCTTGGCTCGTTTGACCAGCGCGCGCGCCAATGCAACACGTTGCCGCTGACCACCCGAAAGCTGATGTGGTTTGCGGTTCATCAACTTGGATATCTGCATTAGCTGACAAATCTCTTCAACGCGTGCGGCGATCTCCGCGTTTGGAATACGGTCACGTTTCAGCCCGTACGCCACATTGTTAAACACGCTTAAGTGGGGGAACAAAGCATAGGATTGGAACATCATATTCAACGGCCGTTCGTATGGCGGCAAGTCCGTCACATCTTTGCCTTGAATAAAGACTCGGCCCTCGGTCGGCTGTTCGAAGCCAGCCAAAATTCTGAGCAAGGTTGATTTTCCGCACCCAGAGCTGCCCAGCAGGGAGAAGAATTCGCCCTCTTTGATACTTAAGTCGATATTGCTCAGTGCGGTCACATCGTCGAAGTTTTTACGCAAACCTCGAACTTCAATCAATGGCGTTTCCAATAAACTGTCCCGTGAAAATGATTAAACCAGAATATGCCGGTGGCGGCACGATGTCTGTGCTGGTCGGGTCACACCAGCCCGACCAGCGATGAGTCATGTTATTTACCCGATTTAACGCGGGTCCAGGCACGATTCAAGGCGCGAACCTGCCCACCTTGTGGCACTTCCAGTACCAATAACTTGGCACGAGTTTCCGCCGGAGGATAAATTCCCGGGTCGGATTTAATGCTTTCATCGACCAATGCATCGGCTGCGTTATTCGGATTGGCATACGCTACGTAATTAGAAATGTCTGCAATGACCTTAGGTTCCAAAATGTAGTTGATAAAGGTCAGCGCCTCATCCAGGTTTTTTGCATCAGCTGGAATTGCCATGACATCGGTCCAAACTACGGCACCTTCACGCGGCACAGCGTACGCGATTGTATGACCATTGTTGGCTTCGCTAGCACGGTCTCGGGCCTGTAACATATCCCCGGAGTACCCATGCGCAACACACAAATCACCATTCGCCAGGTCATTAATGTATGACGAGTTATGAAAATAACGGATATTGGGTCTAACTTTGGCAATCGTATCGGCCATCAGATTGACCGTCTCTGAACTGAAATCCGCATTGTCTTTACCTAAATACGCCTTCACCGCCGCGAACACTTCGGTCGGGTCATCCATAATTGACACACCGCAGCTGCCGAGCTTGGCCACAATTT
This sequence comes from Arenicella chitinivorans, assembly GCF_014651515.1. Taxonomy (NCBI): domain Bacteria; kingdom Pseudomonadati; phylum Pseudomonadota; class Gammaproteobacteria; order Arenicellales; family Arenicellaceae; genus Arenicella; species Arenicella chitinivorans. The sequence goes on along the minus strand of NZ_BMXA01000003.1, from coordinate 133,458 downwards.
CGGGATCAAATACCAAGCGCCAAGTATCACGCGGCATGTCTTCGCCAAGAATTTTGGTCACTTTTTCGACGTTATAACCAATCCCGGTGGTGCCCCAAAGATACGGCGTTAAGTGCGCATTCTGAGCATCAAAGCTCGCGATACTGGCCATAATGCCGGCATCCAAGTGTTTCAGATTGGGTAACTTTGACTTATCCACTTTCGCGTACATGCCGGCCTGCACATGACGCTTAGCAAACGGCAAGGCGGTCGGAAACACCAAATCATAGCCAGTGCTACCCGCCAACAACTTGCTTTCAAGCACCTCATTCGAATCGAACACGTCGTAAGTCACCTTGATGCCAGTGGCTTTGGTGAAATTATCCAGCGTATCTTCGGCGATATAATCAGACCAGTTGTAGATATTTAACTGTTTGGTCTGCGCTGACGCCGCAACAGTAAAGCCCAAACCAACAAAGACTGCGCTAGCCAGCACAGTGGAACGGAGATTCTTCATCTTTTCAAAATCTGTAAACGTGCCCCACGGGACACAAAACGTTGGTCAGCGTAAACGCGTTCAATAACGACGAGGCGCAAATGAAGCTGTTCACACCCTTCGCTGTTGGTAATCCTTGTTACTGTTCAGCTTGCGTGAATAATAATCCTGATTTTCTAAAACGCTACTAGTTTTTAATAGATTTTCCGTTAATTAGGGTCTTTTTTTCACCTCAAAACGAGGCAATGGCTTACTCCACACCAACCTTAAAACCCAAGCCAATTCGTTCCGTCTTTCGGTTGTAGTCGATCAGACTTTCGCCGTAACCATTAAAGTATTGCAAATACAAACGAATGTCCTCACGACCGCCGATTCGACGACTCCATCCAAGTTCGACCGCACCACGGTCATTTGAGTCTAATGTGTTACGCAGCTTCCAGTGCAGTTGGTGCTTGCCAAACTGGCGTAATCCATCCAGCTGAAAATGGCCCATGTAGTCAGCAATATCAGGATTGTCCTCGTCATCCATGATTTGCCACCAAGAGCGCAATCCGAGCTTACTGTACTTGGTCGACATCAAGAGTTCTGCATAGGCGCGGTTCCAACTCCTGGATACCAACCCAGAACGGCCATTGGACTGATGATTAATTGCCAGCCGTAGCGCATCGAAGGTCACACCGCGATATTTTCTTTCCAACGGAAGTTCAAGCAACAATTCGGGTTGATGATTGGTCTCACGAAACGGTCTCGAGTAATCGGAGTTATAGGCTTGCCAGTGACTCTGATTCGTATAGGCAGCAAACAGTCGGGCATTATATGGCAGGTTATTTAACAACATTGACTTAATGCTGATTTGGAACTTGATCTCCTCGTCGTCCAACTCACGGGCCTCGCCAAAACCCTCAGGCAAATCCTGAGCCTCGCTATTATATGCAACAGGCAGAATGTAATTATCGCGATGCAGCAATATACTGAACTCATCCCCAAACAAGGACAGTTCCCGATTCGCTCGTTGTTCACCCAAGCTATCGGGTTCTTCCGTGCACACCTTGCGGATCTCCGCCACCGTCAGTTTGGCCTGCCCATTCTCAACCCGTTCCAACACGCATTGCTCATAAGAGTTAGCACCCATCACGCACGGCGAAATCAAGACCCATAATACGACCATTTTCTTCACAATCTACTCCACTTGAGTGGTTTGGTAAAAATCTAAACTTCCATATGAACGCACAGTGTGCACGGATTTAACGGTAACGAAAATCGCAGAAGAAATGAGTTTGTTGAACGCGGTATATCTCAATGATAAGCAAACTGAAGACCGCAGTTCTTTTAGATGCCTATTTATGCCAATGGAGAGTCTATAATATCCTGATCTAAAAGCACGTTTATCAATCCATACACAGCTCTACCAACAGAATTGGCATCCCACAGGTCACCTGATACCTCCGGATAAGAATCAAAATTATCAGAGAAAATCGACTCTTTTTCCGAAACATTAAAACGGTTATTCAGGGCTATATTCGAACTACGATAATGAGCGTAAAATTCTTGAGCTTCTTGTTTAGAAGGCTTTAATCGTTCTGAATCTTCGATGAACTCTAAAACTTTCTTTCTCACCTCCACGGGAACTCCCGCATCGAGCATGTAGTGCGAAAGCAGAACCTTTTCTCGACCAAGCGACTGATTAGACTGCAGTAACCTGGGAGTTAAATCCAAGCCACTTGCGTAAAGAAAGTCAGCAACAACATTTCCATCAACGAGCTTTTTTTCCTCAAAGATTCTCACTTTAATGCTTTCATCACCAAACAAGTCACCCCACATTGAGAGCTTTGAATGATAGTCCAGATATTCATCAAACTCAGCCATATATTTTGGCAAAGCAACCGACTGGTTCCCATAGAATACTCGAGACGGCCGCCCTTTCGAGGCTTCCTGGTTATGGCTCACAACTAATAAATCCTGCCTACGAATATAGAAGTAGATTTCCACCTTGTTAAATCGACGACGTAATTCTTTCCTAAGCGTTTTTAATTGTCTAACATCAGATATCCATGCGAGAGTTTCAGCCGAAAAAATAACATTACTCAATTCGTTCTTGTCTATTTCTGTCAGAAAACCCAAATCCAACCTTGCGGAGCCAGGTATACCGGGAAACTTTACCCACGTGGACGCATTGCCACTTGAAACTTGCCTAAGTTTCGAGTTGTAACTAAAAAAATAATAGCCTTGTCTTTCAAGCCTTGTCCTATTTCTATGTAGAAACCTTTGAATAGAAGATGAGCCCGTTTTATGCATGCCCGCATGCAGAATCAGCTTGTCTTTTTTTTGGGGTCGCAGGAAATTGAACATTTTTTTCTCACATGGAAGTATTATCAATAGCGATATTCAACAACCCGCGATTCGAACTGACTAATGGCATAACGCATGAAAATCTAGATGAACCATTGAGCAGAGCGTAATGCAACTCTTATCGCTACGCTCGGTTATTGAAGACAGTAAGATGCTAGTGGTTCCGAAATCCTATTGCAAGATTGCAATTTTGATGGTCTCTCATTGTGCTTTTTGGTGACACTCTCGATAACTCGTACCCCGTTACATGCAAGGAGCATTAGAGGCAACAACTATTAATACCAATTCAATGGCAAAATCACTCGTTTGTTCAGGATGACATCAAAGACTTTGTCGACAATAAGTCTATTCTGTGTGCGTGTGACTCAGCTACAGCATTAAACACGAGAAATAAACAAATAGCCGCGTAAATTACACCGCGAGTCAGACGAGTTGAGATCATATGCTCCTCCCTAAATATAGTCGAATACCAGCAAAACCTTAGCTGGGAAAAGCATGACAATAGGTGAGATGCTTGACTTACGTCAATCAGACAAAAGTACCAATTAACCTGCAAAGTTAACTACGTTACGCGTAGCAAGCGGCCTTGAGCATCACTAAACTCGCGCCGTTTAAACAAATAACTGGTGTCCGATTCGCGAGAACTAAAACTGACGGAATCCGGTTTGGTTAGACACAGCCAGCGCTGCTGCAACTGAGGCTTACGAGAACGAATTGCAGCCGGATGATGAATAGCGACATTGATGCCGCTCGGACGACGTGCTGATTCATAGCGGATTAGCTCGACGCGGCCGCTGTCGTAAGCCCAACGCCCTACTTGCTGCGAGTAGCCATAACTGTCTGGCGCACGCAGCGCATCGTGCACGGACTCAAACACGGCTGAAGTCAAGTCCAATGCCGAGGGAGTATTCGCCAACACCTTGAATAAGCAGTATTGCGAGCGGACCGACTCGGTGTAGGGTTCCGCCATGTCAGCAAGAAACAAAAACCGATAATACGCACATTCACTCAGTGCCGTGCTCGCCGCCTCGCTAGCGTAGAAGTAGCTCGGCATCAAGGTCGTACCAAAGCGTGAGCCCCATCGTAATGGCGGATACCGAAAGGCAGTTTTAAGCAAATAGTGCATTTGTTCGGTACCGTCGCGATACACCGGTTTTGCATACTCATCTAACAAGGACTCCAGTAATGCTTGTTCGGCCAGATCATCCACGATACTTAGCGTAGCGACGTCTTCCTGCGATTCCACCGCACGCCAAACCTCTGAGCGGTAGGTACTTAGTGCTGTGTCAGCATTGAACAACTGCGAATCCAGCATGCGATCAATCTTCCCTGCTATCTTTTGATTTTGGTTAGAAGAAATAGTTTGTTAGCTACACCTTGCCGCGCATAGCATCCAGGTACATGTTGACCTGCACCAAGCCCACGACATTACTCAACAAGGCGGCTGGTGCCGCAGACAATGCACGATTCTCTGAGCGCAACCAGTGGCGCATAAATGCTTGATCACCACCAGCGATGGCGTACAACGAGCGGTAAACTCGTACCAATTGCATACACAATTCCCCGGTCTTCGAGTGCGGATCGAAGCCCTTCTCCTTATTACGAGTTAATGTGGCGCGATCAACGCCTAAAATTGCACTGGCTTCATCACGCGACAAACCAAGGGCAGCGCAACTGTTGTTAAACGCTTTTATCAGGACCGCATTTTCATTGGGCAAGGAATCAAGCATGGGTTACCTCCGTTCTATAACTAGCATAGCACTTGAAATGCATTTGCGCCAATACTTATTGATTTGGCGCAAATGCAACAAACTGAAAGCTAGGTCCAGTTTAAAACCACTTTGCCAGTTTGCCCCGACGCCATTAACTCAAACCCTTGCTGGAAGTCATCTACCGGCAACTCGTGCGTCAGCATCGGTGTCAGATCTAATCCCGATTGAATCAGGCTGGCCATTTTGTACCAGGTTTCGAACATCTCACGGCCATAAACACCCTTGATCTCCAACCCTTTGAAGACCACTTTGGTCCAATCAATGGCCATATCTTTGGGTGGAATGCCCAGCATCGCTATTTTGCCGCCATGGTTCATATGATCAAGCATGCCTTTGAACGCAGACGGCACGCCGGACATTTCCATGCCAACATCAAAGCCTTCGGTCATCCCTAGCTCGGTCATGGTGTCCGCAATGGTTTCCTTGCTCACATTGATGGCTCGACTCGCGCCCATCTTACGTGCAAGCTCTAGTCGATACTCATTCACATCGGTGATCACCACATGACGCGCGCCAACGTGGCGAGCCACCGCCGCCGCCATAATACCGATCGGGCCGGCACCGGTAATCAGCACGTCTTCGCCGGTCAAATTAAACGACAACGCGGTGTGCACTGCATTGCCAAACGGATCAAAAATCGACGCCAACTGATCACTAATATTGGCTGGAATCTTGAACGCGTTAAACGCCGGAATCACCAGGTATTCGGCAAACGCACCTTGGCGATTAACACCAACGCCGACCGTGTTTCGACACAGATGGCGACGCCCAGCCCGACAATTACGACAATGACCACAGGTAATATGGCCTTCACCGGAAACGCGATCACCGACTTTAAAACCACGTACTTCCTGCCCCATTCCGACCACTTCGCCAACGTATTCATGGCCCACGATCATCGGCACCGGAATCGTGTTCTGCGACCACTCATCCCATTTATAGATATGAATGTCGGTGCCACAAATGGCAGTCTTACGAATCTTTATCAACAAATCATTGGGACCAGCCATCGGAATCTCAGCGTCGGTCATCCAGATCCCTTCTTTGGGATGCAGTTTTGCTAAAGCTTTCATGTCAGATCACACCCATTTCTTTACCAACCTCGATGAAGGCATCCACCGTGGTATCAATTTGCTCCAGGCTGTGGGCCGCCGACATTTGAGTTCGAATCCGCGCCTGGCCTTTTGGTACTACCGGAAACGAGAATCCGACCACATAGATTCCCTTTTCAAGCATGTGTGCAGCCATATCGGCCGCCACTTTGGCGTCGCCCAGCATGACTGGAATGATCGCATGGTCGGCGCCAGCCAATGTGAAGCCGGCGTCGCTCATTCGCGAGCGAAAGTGGGCACTGTTGTCTCGTAGCCTGGTGCGCAACTCGCCGCTCTCGGCCAGTAAATCCAGCACGCGGATTGAGGCAGACACAATCGCCGGTGCCAGCGAATTGGAAAATAAGTAAGGACGTGAACGCTGACGCAGCCACTCGACGACTTCACGTTTTGCGGACGTGTAGCCACCGGAAGCACCACCCATGGCTTTGCCCAAAGTGCCGGTAATAATGTCCACGCGCTGCATAACACCGCAATACTCATGTGTGCCACGACCATTTTCGCCGATAAACCCAACCGCATGCGAATCATCCACCATCACCATGGCGTCGTATTTGTCAGCAAGATCACAGATACCCTCTAGATTGGCGATAACACCGTCCATCGAAAACACACCGTCGGTGGCGATTAATTTAAACCGCGCACCAGCCTCGTTGGCCGCTTTGAGCTGCGCTTCCAACTCCTGCATATCATTGTTCGCATAGCGATAGCGCTGCGCTTTACACAAACGTACGCCGTCGATAATGCTTGCATGATTCAAGGCATCCGAGATGATGGCGTCTTCCGGGCCCAGTAAAGTTTCGAACAAACCCGCATTGGCATCAAAACAGGAGGAATACAGAATCGTGTCTTCCATTCCCAGAAAGTCGCTCAGCTTGCGCTCAAGCGTTTTGTGAATATCCTGCGTGCCGCAGATGAATCGCACCGACGCCATGCCAAAACCGTGCTCATCGAGACCGGCTTTAGCTGCCTCGATCAAAGCTGGATGGTTAGCCAGACCAAGGTAGTTGTTGGCACAGAAGTTCAGTACTTCTGCGCCACTATCAACCGCCACCTGTGCCTGCTGGGCCGTGGTAATAATGCGTTCAGACTTGTATAGGCCTGCCGCAGTCACATCATCAAGTTCACCTTGCAGATGCTGGATAAATGAGTCACTCATAATGATTTCTAATTAGGATGTTGGATCGTGCGTTTACATTACCGCTTGGCTGTAACGCTGGTGCATATCGTTATACACAGATTGCGCCATCTTACGCGCTTCATCCAAAGACATAAACTGTTTTGAGAAGCCTTCTACCTCGGGGTCTATTGCCAGTTGCGCCGCGATCACCACGTGTCGAATCAGGTCCATCGGGTTCTCGATCCCCATCGCAAACCGAATCGTGGTCGGAAAAATCTGTGCCTCTTGCTGCTGTTGCGCATTCAACTCCGAATGCGTGGTTAACCCTGGGCAACTCACAATGGAATTGGTTTGACCCAGGCTGATCATATGCGCGAATGCCGGCTCGAGGCTGTCGAAGAATCGCTGAAAGGCAGCTTCGGGTATGTCTTTTCCCATATCCACCGTGAACAGACCAGACGGGAAACCTAAAAACAGATTTCGCTCCGCCAATGCACGATTTTTATTACCGGACAGACCATTACAGTTCACCTTAATTAACGGGTGAGAATCCATAAACGTGGCGAATACTTGCGTGGTGATGCATTTTTTTAACATTCGCACTTCCAGCGTGCGCATCCCGTTCATCACCTCAAACGCCGTATCGGCATTCAAGAAGGCCCCCTTCACGTAGTAAACGTTCCAGAACATGGTGTCATCCCAGCCTTGCATCCCCTTGGGAATAAACATGTCCTCGTTGCGCGCGATCACACAGCCCGCAATCACCGACCCAGAACCGGTTAGATCTTTGGTGTAACTGTGGATCACAAAATCGGGACGCTCAGCAGCATCTTCACGCTGTAGCGGTTGCACCAAAAATGGCGTGCCGACGGTGGCATCCAGAATAACGCGAATCCCGGCGTCGTGCGCTAGCTTGCAAAGTTGCGGCACGTCCAACACGTAGCCATGCGGATTACAGGGCGACTCAATATACAGGTAGATTTGCTTACCAGCCGCGAGGCGGTCTGCGTAGGTGGTGCGCACTTCCGCTAGGGCATCAACGAAGCCTTGAGTCTCTTCACCAGAGAACTGCTTAACAGCGACATTCAAGTTCGATGGCTTGGCAAACCAGTCGTGGATCAATTGATGCGCCCCACCATAAATATTCTGGCTCGCGATCAAAATGTCTTCGTGCCCCAACACGTGCGATAAAGTCGCGTCAATTGCCGCCATGCCACTGTTAAAGTTCCAGGCTAGGTACTCATTAGCATACGGGCCGGCTTCAAGGTCCACGATATGGTTTGCCAACGAGATTGACGTTGGGTTCAACAGCCGCGAATAGATGTCGAGCATCATCTCCTTGCCTTCGAACGCATCCCCAATCCATTCCGCACAAGCGTAAATGTAGGTAGCGGTGCGCGTAATTACCGGTGTGGCAGAGAAAATGGCATTGACGTTGTCAAACACCGGGTATGCGGACTTGGCGCTTAAAGTCGATTGACTAAATTGCAATTGTTGATAACTAGCACGAAATGGGTTTTGCAGGGTATCCAGCACTTTTGCCAACTGGAAAGACAGGAACTTCTTGGCATTAAACAAGGCGGTTTTCTCAGTCGCATCCAGCGATTGCATGCTTTGCATGGTCGCTTCCCACATGCGTTCAATGTTGCCCTGGCACTGATATACCTGTTCGACGGCATCGAGCAATGAACGCCCGAGTTCCCCGTCGACTTCAATATTAAAGTGCGCCAGTTGCTCTGCGGCAAGCTGCTTGATGTCCGTAGCCGTGGTGGTATTACGTCGAGGAGACAGCTTTTTGGCTGAATTGAATAATTGGTTTTGGTGGTCAGTCATTTTATTTTTGTTATTCGTGGATAATGCACCAATCATATACATAATTTGATATAAACGATCATCACCGAATAAAATTCTATTAAAACCTGAATGAGCGATATAGACCAAATAGACTTCGAAATAATCGCGGCGTTGAGAAATAATGCACGGATAACCAATAAAGACCTGGCACAAAAAGTGGATTTGGCCCCATCCAGTTGCTTGGAACGCGTACGCTATTTGCGCGCTCGCGGTTACATCCGTGACGCGCACATGGAGGTGAATCTGGCGGCGCTCGGCCTGGGCTTGCAAGCCATGGTGGCAATTCGCTTAGCCCAGCATTCCCGTGTCGGCTTGGAAGCGTTTCAAAGCTATGTTCTGAGTTTCAGTGAGGTATTGCAGGTCTATCACCTAAGTGGCGCGAATGATTTTATGGTACACATCGCGGTTAAAGACGCCGAGACGCTACGCGACTTCGTGCTTGATTCATTCGCGGAACGCCCCGAAGTCGCCCATATTGAGACCGCAATTATTTATCAGGAAGTCAAGAACTGGCAACTGGCTCCCAGCGACAAATAAACACTCTGCGTTAGGCGCACTTTTATCTCACACAAATTTTGTGACATCATCGCTGTTACTAGAACGTCGCTTATGGATTTGCTTATGTTTCGATCAGCCATGGTGCTCTGCATCACTCTTTGCCTAACCGCGTGTGGCAACAACACACCCGGAGTTGCACTTCAGGTTCAATCATCTGCCGACACACCGATCCTGATACGCAATGTATCCGTGTTCTACCCCAGCCAATTGCAATTGATACCCGCTCAGGACGTCTTAATCAAAGACGGTAAAATTCACCAAATCGAAACGACAGACAGCCTCACCGCACCTATCGATGCCAGCATCATTGAAGCGCAGGGGCAAACCTTGCTGCCAGGCCTAATCGACATGCATGCGCATATCAATATCCCGACCGGCCCGCCTTGGGAGTTCGCGTTTCCCGACCCAGAGGCGAATCTTCGCGCCTATCTCTATGCTGGTGTGACCACAGTATTTGATCCAGGTGATTCTTCCGACGACGCTTACGAACGACGCGCAGCCACCGCCGATGGCAGCTTGCTTGGACCACGAATCTACACTGCCGGCCGCATCGTCACCCATCCTCATGGCCATCCACGTACGCGAATTCAGGAGCTGGCCCCGTGGTGGATTCGTTGGTATCTGGAGCCTCGCATTGGGTCGCCGGTGGCCAATGAAAACCAAGCGCAAGCGGTCGTTAACGACCGCGCCGGTGCCGGTGCCGACGCGATCAAAATTGTCATTGATCAAATTCCACTGGATGCCGCCAGCTTAAACACCGAGCTGTCCTCGGCGATTGTCAAACAAGCGACGCAGCGTGGTTTGCGTGCCGTCGCGCACATCGGCACCACCAGCGATGCCATCGCAGCCGCGGACGCTGGTGTCGCCATGTGGATACACGGTGTGTACAAAGAACGCATCCCAGACGAGCTAATCAGTAAACTGGTGGCGTACAACATTCCCATGATCCCAACCAGTGAAGTATTTGATCGCTATGGGCGCACCACCTTAGGTCCCATCACGCCAACCAAGTTGGAACGCGAAACCGTGCCCCAGTCGGTGCTGACATCGTTTTATCCATTGCCGGCTGATTTCGATCCTGGTCCGTTTCGTAGTTGGGGCGAATTGATGGCGTCGACCATCGATGTCAGGCGTGACAATGTTGCACGCCTGCATCAAGCGGGTATGCTCCTCTTCGCTGGCAGCGACGCGCAATCGGGCGTGTTTCCGGGTGCCAGTCTGCATCGAGAATTGAACACCTTGGTTAGCGCAGGCATGTCGCCTGCCGAAGTGATTCGATCCGCCACCTCAGACCCGGCACAATATCTCACTCAAAGCATGTCACCAAAGTTCGGCGTTATGCGCGTCGGAGCACAAGCAGACCTGCTGTTAGTCGACGGTGATCCAACTCAAGACATCCGTCAACTGGCCGAGATTCGTGAAGTCATCATCGGTGGACGACGCATCAAGCGTCAAGCCGTTACCAATCCGACACCTTAGTGTTCGGCTGCTTTGGCGAGTTGCTTTTTGAATAGATCCATAAGCGCTTCAACGTTGTGCAAGTTCGGGTAGTTAGGTCGAACCACAAAAGCGATACGCCGATGCGGGCCCGGCTCGGCCAAACGTTTGGCCACCAGATCCGGATTCGTCGCCACCAACTGCTCCAGGGCCATTTCGGGTATTAAGGTAGTGCCGACCTTGCCAATCACCAGCTGAATCAAGGTACTCAAGCTGGTAGCACTGAGGCTTTGCGCTTTATCACTGCCAATGCGACACGCGCTTAGGGCTTGGTCTTTCAAACAATGACCATCTTTCAGTAACATCAAACCCTTGCTCTCAAGCTCTTTGGCGGTGACCACGTCACTCTTGTGACTGATCATCTCTCTATGACTTATCCAAAACAGGTCTTCTTTCCAGAACTCGAAGGTCAGTAAACCGTCGATTTTGTACGGCAACGCCAGAATAGCCGCATCAAGCTCGCCATCACGCAGCATATCAATCAGCTGAGCAGACTGCTCTTCCACCACGTTGAATTGAAAATCCGGGTACTGCGTGCTCAACGCAGGCAATACCTTAGGCAGGATGTAAGGACAGATGGTCGGGATTATCCCGACCGTCATTGGATGACTTAATACTGCCCCGCGCGACTGGGTCAACGACATGAGGTCATCAACTTGTAATTGGATCGCTTTAGCCTTAGATAAGAATTGTTCACCAATAGGTGTCACCAACACTTTCTTGTTGTCGCGCTCAAAAATTACAAAACCCAAAACGCGTTCCATTTCCGACAAGGCCGTACTCAGGGCAGATTGTGATACTGCACATTCCTCCGCGGCATTGCGAAAGTGCAAATGCTTCTGGATCGCTAGGGCGTATTTGATTTGCTTCAATGAGACCATATTAAAGGTACCTGTTGCTGAACGTATTTATCTGACTGTGATGCCAATATGTGACACTGACAACCAGTTTACGTCTTGTTTAAGGACTTCAGTAATCTATAATATTGAACATGATGATCAAATCAATCAATTTTGTAAATTGTTTATCTTCTCGTATTATTCACTCATCCATTCGGTTTCGAGGTCGTGCAACTGACACACCGGCTGATCTGTAAAGCCGTCTGAGTCAAACGCTTCAGACCCCATTCGATCCGAAAAATTAAATTTAATTGTTAACTTAAAACTGCAGTATTTGGAGAAATCAAAATGGCGTTAATCAATACCAAAATCAAACCGTTTACTACTCAAGCGTTCAAAAACGGTGAGTTTGTCGAAGTAACCGAGAAAGACGTGGAAGGCAAATGGGCCGTATTCTTCTTCTACCCTGCCGACTTCACATTCGTTTGCCCGACTGAACTGGGTGACGTGCAAGACAAATACGCTGAATTGAAAAGCCGTGATGTCGAAGTATATTCAGTATCAACTGACACGCACTTCGTACACAAAGCATGGCACGACGCGTCTGACACGATCGGCAAAATCGAATACACCATGCTGGGTGACCCGAACGGCGTAATTACCAACAACTTCGAAGTAATGCGTCCTGGCGTTGGTCTGGCTGACCGTGCAACTTTCATCGTTGACCCAGACGGCATCATCCAAGCAATGGAAATCACTGCTGAAGGCATTGGCCGTGACGCAGATGACCTGTTGCGCAAAGTAAAAGCGGCCCAATACGTCCGCAACAATCCAGGCGAAGTATGCCCTGCTAAATGGAAAGAAGGTGAAGCCACTCTGGCGCCATCATTAGATTTAGTAGGCAAAATCTAAACGGCAACAGCCGAATTTGCTGGCCGGGCGAGGCGCCCGGCCAGACATGACCGAATTACGAGGAATTGACCATGTTAAACGACGATATTTTAAATGCTCTGAAAACCTACACCGCGAATATGCAGAATAAGGTCACGTTCGTGTTGCAAACTGGTGAGCACTCAAAACGTGCTGAACTGGTTGATTTTCTGAGTCAGATTGCCAATGTTTCCGACAATCTGGCACTGGACGAGCGCGATGCTGGCCTGCGCAGTCCAATCACTTTTGCACTCGAGACTGATGTTAATACCGGCGTCCAGTTCTCAGGCATTCCCAGCGGCCACGAATTTAACTCGCTAATCTTGGCCATCTTGTGGGCTTCAGGCACCGCAATGAAACTAGACGCCAATCTGCAATCCATGATTGGGCGTTTGGATGAGAAAGTGCATTTTGAAGTTTTTATCAGCTTGAGCTGTCACAACTGCCCCGATGTCGTACAGGCACTCAACCAATTTGCTCTACTGAATCCGAACATCACGACAGAGATGATCGACGGTGGATTATTCCAGAACTTGATCGACGAACGTGATATCCAAGGCGTACCCTCGGTGTACCTTGACGGTGAATTGTTTGCGAACGGCAAAGTTGAGGTTGCTGACCTGGTCAACAAACTGATCGAAAAGTTTCCGGCCATGACACAAGCCAGTGACGAGCCACAACTGCCGCTGCAAGACGTGACCGTGATCGGTGGTGGCCCAGCTGGTGTCGCAGCCGCAATTTACAGCGCCCGTAAAGGCTTGGCTGTAACACTGGTTGCTGAACGATTGGGTGGTCAGGTCAAAGACACGATGGGAATTGAGAACCTAATCTCAGTACCCAAAACAACCGGACCAGAGCTCGCTGGTAATATGCAGGCACATCTTGATGACTACGAAATCACCATCAAGGAACACGTGCGAGTTAAATCCATCGACAAAGGCCACGTTAAGACAATTCGACTGTCTTCAGGCGAAGCGATCACCAGTAAATCCGTGATTTTGGCAACTGGCGCACGCTGGAGAGAACTCGGTGTACCCGGAGAGAAAGAGAACATCGGTAACGGCGTTGCTTATTGCCCACACTGTGATGGCCCGTTCTTCAAAGGCAAAGACGTCGCAGTCATTGGCGGTGGCAACTCCGGCATTGAGGCGGCCATCGACCTGGCTGGGATTGTCAAATCAGTCACTGTTTTTGAATTTTTACCGCAACTTAAAGCGGATCAGGTACTGATTGAACAAGCAGAAAAACGTGACAACATCACCATTATTAAGAACGTTGCGACCAAACAAATCAATGCAACCGACGGCAAGGTTAGCTCGATTGAATACATAGATCGCGCGACTGAAGAAGTTAATTCCTTGGACCTCGCTGGTGTGTTCGTGCAAATCGGCTTAGTACCAAACAGTCAGTTTGCAAAAAATTTGGTCGACATGACGCAGTACGGCGAAGTGATTATTGACGAGAAGTGCAATACCTCCGAGCCCGGCATCTTTGCCTGCGGTGATGTGACGACAGTACCGTACAAACAAATCGTGATCGCCATGGGCGAAGGTTCAAAAGCATCGTTGGCCGCCTTTGAATACCTCATGACCTACGAAACGGCGGAAGACATTGCCGCATAAAACGGTCTCTACTTTGTCCGAATAGGGAAACTAAAAAGCGCAGCGAATCAAGGCTGCGCTTTTTTTTGCCTCGGCTTTTTGCGCAGGATGCAAGGATGGTTCTGCGTATCATGAGAAATACACGACGCTGCCGCGGTGACAGACCATGCTGAAATCACTGATACCAACTCTCATGTTACTGCTAACCGACCCGTCCGGCGGCACCAGCAGTGACGAGTTAGAGCAACAGATTCGTATGCGACTTAACCAGGCCAGTGACCTCGCCCCCTTCACGATCATGTTGGAAGCGCCCAGTGGTCACCGTCTTGTACACAGCGTGGGCGAGTATCGCCCAGACACTGAAACAGAATCCGCATCGACGTCCAAACTGGTTACCGCGACCGTGGTGCTATGGTACGCAGAACGCAAGCTGATCAATCTACAAGACACACCACAAACCTACCTGCCCTACTGGCCGAGCAACGGAAACCTTGCTGAGATTACGCTGAGTCAGCTACTCAGCTTTACTTCCGGCTTGAATAATGCGCCAGACTGCATCAACAACCCATTCACCCAATTCGCTGAGTGTGTTGAACAAATACCTGGGCTAAACCCCAGCCCGCGGGAACCCGGCACCCAGTTCTACTACGGTTCTGCGCACATGCAAGTGGCTGGCGCCATGTTGATTACGGCATTAGGTGTCGAGGACTGGCACGCTGTTTTTAATCGTTTTAAATCCGAAACCCAGCTGTTTCAAACTTCACGTTATGCGAAACCATCTACCGCCAACCCGCGCCTGGCCGGCGGCATGATTTGGACGGCTGAAGAATATCTCGCGTTCTTGAAGGCGCTTTCAGGTGGCCAGGTACTTAATCAGAATAGTACGTCGCTACTACTCACTGATCGACTGACGAATGCAGAGATCGTCAATTCCCCGAGCCGCTCGTCGTATCAAGAAGACTGGCACTACGGGTACGGTGTGTGGCTTGAATGCGTGGCACAGACATTCAATTGTCTGGCTCCGTATCGCTACTCCAGTCCCGGCGCATGGGGCGCTTACCCATTTTGGGATACGGAATATAACTATCTAGGCATCCTAGCGCGGGAATCGAAGCTCCCTGGCGCATCCAGAGACAGTGTTTTATTGTTTCGAGACATCGCTAACTTGGTCGCCGAGTGGAGTAGCTTAAATCAAACAGTCACAGCATCTGAATCAGATTAGCCCAACAGTTCCAGTAATTGATTTATCACCAAGAGTAAGGCCAGAACCATTAAACATAAACCAAGCGCTTGGTTTAACCGAAGCATCGCCGATTCAGGCAGTTGTCGCTGTCGCAGTCGCGCCCCCAGCCATGCCCAAACACCAATACCCAGCAAGCAGATCGGGGCATACAAGGCGACAAACAGTGCCAACTTGGATGCTGACCCCGCTAATTCAAACATAACGACACCACTGGCACTCGCACTCCATGCTTTTGGATTCAGCCACTGCAACAACGCCCCGCTTACAAAGCCTTTCGACACCACCTGATGCTTACTCGCTGCGGGCTCAGCAGCATAAATCAGACGCCCTAAGTACACCAAATACGAAGCGCCGACTAGGGATAAGATGAACCGCACAACGGGCGAGTCACCGGTTAAGCCATACAACCCAAGCCCAACCACGATCAAGAGCAAGGTAAACCCCAGCGTCGCACCCAAGACGAACGGTACTGCGGAGAGTAGCCCAGTTCGTGTGCCGGTACTCAATGCGATCAAATTCACTGGACCCGGTGACACCGACATCAGCAAGGCGAACAACGACATTGACAAAATACTGGCAAACATGGACAAGCACCACGAACAATTCAGGTTTTCTCAGTATATGGTGCCGCTATTAGCAATACTATTCAGTACAATTTGGTTTTACTGTTCCAATTATTTGACTAATGATAGACGATTTACGTGCCATGGCAATCTTCGCCACCACGGTTCAACATGGCACCTTTCGTGCTGCAGCTAAGCAACTGAACCTATCGCCCTCTGTGGTGAGTTACACCATTACTGCCTTAGAAAAAAGGCTACAGACCACCTTACTGTACCGATCAACTCGAAAACTCTCCTTAACCGCCGAGGGGGAATCCTTGTATCGCCACGCAGTAATTATGCTCGACGCAGCCAGTCGAGGTCTGAACGCCATAAACCAATCTCAGCATGAGTTACGTGGCCGCCTCTCCATTTCGATCACGTCAGCATTGTTGGAGTCTGCATTGAACGAGGCCTTATCGGCTTTTCTGGTACAGCATCCCAGCGTATACTTGAACCTTGAGTATTCAGATCAACAAACCGACCTGATCGGTCGTGGTGTAGATCTGGCGATTCGCGCTGGTCAACTTGAAGACAGCAGCCTGAAGTCACGCCGACTTGGGCAGATACCACGCACACTGGTTTGCAGCAAAGCATATTTTGACAATCAAGCAGCGCCGACATCGCCGCACGATCTGGCACAGTGGGACTGGGTACAACTTGGCATGATGCCATTGGAACGCACTCTGACCAGTCCTGAGGGGGAGACTCAAGCAATTCGCGGCCGAAGCCGGCTCACCGTCAATAGTGTGGTCGCGATGACGCAATATTGCGTTGCGGGTATGGGCCTATGTACGCCACCAGCACAGATGGTGACCAACGCAATAGAACAGGGTATTCTGATCGAGGTGTTACCAGGCTGGCAAGTGACCCCAATTCCCTATTATGCCCTGTGGCCAAACACCACTGTGGACAATGAAATCCGCACACGACTGCTCTCATTTTTGCACCAGCGCGGAATCGTCAACTAGTTGTCAACTTGGACTCACGGTATACTGGCCACTCGTTTGGGAACACATCGACTCAACCAAACCGCTGTTCGACAGCATGGAGGCTCTTCAATGACTTTTTTAATTTATCTCGGCAGCATCGTTGGTGCATTACTTGTTATGTTCGGCGTTTACTCGGTTATTCGTCGCTATGCCGCTGTGTACCTGATTGTGATTTCAATCGGCGCTGGCGTGGTGGCAGGTAAGGTCATTATTGCCAAAAGCCTGGGACCGTTTTATTCCGTGTTGTTTATTGCGGCCTGCGGTGTCATCGCCGGCATCATTGCGATACCGGCACTATTGATCTCGGACATCGAAGATCTGGAAGAGAAGTTCACTAAGCAATTTCCAGAATCTGCCGACGCAGAGTAAGTTCACTTATTGATCAAATACCACACGCTCGATCACACCTTCACGGCGCGGGTCCACACCGCCGTGAAGGGCGCCGTTCTGATCCTTTAACACCACAGACAGTCCGGAGTTCTCACCTTCACTTTCGGCAACGGTCAGCCCCATAGCACGCAATCCATCCACCAACTCGGCGCTGGCACGCTCTCGCTCAATACGTACTTTGTTACCGCGTGCGACCATGTTTGGAAGATCAACCGCCTGTTGCGGCGTCAAACCCCAGCCCAACACACCAACCAAGGTCTTGGCAGTGTATGCAATAATGGAATTACCGCCTGGCGAGCCGGTGGCCATAACAAACTCATCCGCTTGATTTAACACA
Source organism: Arenicella chitinivorans (assembly GCF_014651515.1). Taxonomy (NCBI): domain Bacteria; kingdom Pseudomonadati; phylum Pseudomonadota; class Gammaproteobacteria; order Arenicellales; family Arenicellaceae; genus Arenicella; species Arenicella chitinivorans. Next base: position 115,790 of record NZ_BMXA01000003.1, on the reverse strand, counting down.
ATGGTCGGCGACATCGAGGAACGAGGTCGCTTACCTGGCTGCACACGATTGGCTATTGGCTGGCCTTGCTCATCACGCGGCTGGAAGGAAAAATCAGTGAGTTGATTATTCAAAAACATGCCGCCGGCCATGCGCGCAGATCCAAAAATACTTTCCACACTAGCAGTCATGGACACCACGTTACCATCCCCATCGACCACCACAAAGTGCGTGGTGCCCGCCATATCTTCGGTGGCGTCTTTGCCATAATAGCTCGCCGCCCGCGACTCATATACCCATGGATCACCAGGCTCAACCACCGGCAAGCCTTTCCCAGCTTTGAGTTGCGCGGCACGAGATGCTAAGTAGTCCGAATCCAGCATACCCAGAACCGGCACCGACACATATTCGGTGTCTGCAACGTACTGGTCACGATCGGCGTAGGCAAGTCGCTGCGCATCGGCGAACAATTGCCAGTTCACTGCGGACTCTGGGCCGCCTGGTCGAAATGCTGGGCCCGACTCGAGAATGCCTGCGATCATACCAACCGCCAACCACGACGATGCTGGCGGAGGACCGCAAAGTTTATACCCACGATACCCTGCGCAAACCACATCGCGCTTCACCGCCTTATACGCAGCCATATCCGTCATACTCAAACTGCCAGCCCGTGGACTCATGCTCGTTTGAGCCACAATCTGTTGCGCGATCTCACCACGATAAAAATCGGCCGGATCTTGGGCTAATCGACGTAAGGTCTGGGCGTAATCCGGATTCAAAAGGATGCTGCCAACCACACGCGGCTGACCATTTTTATCATAAAAGTAATGGTATGCGTCGGTTGGCCCTTCTGACGCCTGCTTGGGCAAATACTTTCCAAACCGTTCAATCAAACTGTGCAACCTGGGTGAGATAGCAAAGCCATTTTCTGCGAGCGCAATCGCGTTGTTAAACTGACTACCCCAGGGTAAGACACCATGATCTGCGTGCGCCAACGTGAGTAATGACACCATACCCGGCACACCGGTCGATAATCCGCTGTGCTTGGCATTCAAAAACCCGATCGATTCGCCGGACTCAGTCAAAAACTGAGTATCAATGGCACCCGCTGGCGCGGTTTCACGCCCGTCGTACACCGTCAATTGCTTGCTTTTGGCGTCGTAGTAGACCATGAAGCCACCGCCGCCTAAACCCGAACTCTGCGGCTCAACCAAGCTCAACACAGCCTGAATAGCAATCGCCGCATCCACTGCCGAACCACCAGCATTCAACACATCTGCACCGGCTTGTGTGGCGTGCGGATTGGCGGTCACCACCATGCCTTCCCGTGGTCGTTCGGATAGGGACAATGGTTGCGACACCGGCGCCTGTGTGACCGACGTTGTACACGCCGACATCAACAGTACGCTGGCAAGGGAAATCAATAGGCGCATGGCTCTCTCTTTGGGTATTTGCAATTCGGTTATTGTACTCGTTTCGGTCCGCTTGTGTGACGCCTCAGCGCATTTACACATCCAACAACGACCGCCTGAGTTAAACTGCATACATGAGTAAGGACAAACCGAAATCAAAGGCAATTCCCAAATCACGCTTCGGCCGTTTTAGTCGTGTGGCTCGTATGGCTGGCGGCGTTGCAGCCGGCATGCTAAGTGAAGGCGCACGCCAACTTAGTCAGGGAAATCGTCCTAAAATGAGCCAAATGTTGTTGACGCCATCGAATGCCAAACGCGTAGCGAAACAATTATCAACCATGCGTGGCGCAGCCATGAAGGTTGGTCAGCTACTTTCAATGGAAACCAGCGAGTATCTACCTAAAGAGCTGTCGGACATTTTGGCTCAGTTACGCGATAAAGCCTTCACCATGCCGCGGTCTCAACTTGAAGCACAACTTCACACGGCCTACGGCGAACAGTGGCAACAGCGCTTTGCAGATTTTGATTATGAACCGCTGGCCGCCGCTTCAATCGGTCAGGTACACCGCGCCACGACCTTGAATGGTGAGGAAATTGCATTAAAGATCCAGTATCCAGGCGTGGCTGAGAGCATCGACAGCGATGTCGATAATATTGCTGCGCTGCTGCGTGTCACCAATTTGCTGCCCAAGCACATGGATATCGCGCCTTTGCTCAAGGATGCCAAAGCACAACTGCACGAAGAAGCCGACTACCGACTCGAGGCCGATCATCTACAGAGTTTCTACACCCTGTTTGGCACGCATAACGACTACCTGGTTCCCAAGCTGTATACCGAACTGAGTACTGCAAACGTGCTGGCCATGGAATACATCGACTCCGCACCGATTGAGGCACTCACGGACCTCGACCCGTCCGACTTGGACCTCATGGTGCAAAAGCTGTTTGCTCTGACCTTTGACGAAGCTTTTGAATTGCGCATGATGCAGACCGATGCCAATTTCGCCAACTATCGTTACCAATCCAGCAGCAGGAAGATCGTGCTGCTGGACTTCGGTGCCACGCGCCACTTCAGCAAGCAATTTTCGAGTAACTATAAGCGATTACTTCGGGCGGTGTTAGCCGACAATCCGACACAAATTATCGCAGCCGCAGATCGCCTCGGCTATCAGGCCAGCACGGCCAGTGATCAGTATCAGCGTTTTCTAGTTGAGGTTTTTCGGGTTGCGCTTGAGCCTCTGGCCTATGACGGCGTGTACGACTTTACCACCGCCCGCTTGTCTGATCGGTTATCAGAAATGACGGAAGCCGTGTACGGATTTAAAGAGTTCTGGCAGACTCCGCCGACCGACATCTTGTACTTACACCGTAAGCTCGGTGGCGTGTTTATGCTGGCTACCCGGCTAGGTGCTAGAGTCAACGTGAATGCTCTGATCACGCCGCATCTAAAACGTCTCAGGTAAGTGCTGTCGGCTACCGTAGTAGCCACTTGCCGAGCGTGCGGACCATAGCCATGTTGTGCAGCAGTACACAATCATTAATTTTGTCACATTGTCAGCCACCGTCACGCGTGCTATACCTCACAATGAAAGACACAGACACGCATGTCGCGCCTGCGCACTGAATTCCGATGACCAAGCCCGCCAATACATCAACCATACTGCACCGCCTAGCCAAGAGTTGGCTGGGGCACACGTTGGTGGTGACTCAGACAACTCGCACCTGGCTTCTGGTCTTCAGCCTGTGTCTGGTATTTGTAGGACCGACAAATGCCAAACCTAAGCCCGAGTTTCTGATTGTTGGAACTGGCGGTTTATCTGGCATTTATTACCCTGCTGGCAGCGCCATCTGCCGCATCGTCAATCGCTATCGCAAACAACAAGGTATTCGCTGTTCGGTTGAGAGCACACGAGGCTCCGTCGCGAACTTAAACACCTTGGGCAGCGGCGACATTGATCTCGCCATCGCGCAATCGGACACTCAGTTTCATGCCTATAACGGCACTGACGTGTTTGCCGACATGCCAGCGAATCGTCATCTTCGCACCCTGTTCAATCTGCATGTTGAACCATTTACGGTGGTGGTTTCAGAACGCTCTGGCATCCAAACCTTTGATGATCTTAAAGGCAAACGCGTTAGCATCGGAAGGCCCGGCTCCGGCCAACGGCAAACTATGCAGGCGTTAATGACGGCCAAAGGTTGGCAGATGGAGGATTTTGACGAAGTTCATGAATTGACTGCTATCCATCATGCTCGGGCACTGTGTGATGACGCGATTGACGCCTTCGTGTATACAGTTGGTCATCCTGCTGGTTCGATCACTGAAGCTGCCGATAGCTGCAAGATCAAACTGATTTCCGTGTCACAAGAGGCGGTTAATTCACTGGTCGCACAGCACAGTTACTACCAGCGAATGCGGATCGCAAGTGGAATTTATCGCGGCGTAAATCGCGACACGGACACACTCGGTGTCCGTGCGGCCTTAATCGCGTCGACCGCGACCTCGGAGGACACGATCTACCATATCGTGAAAGATGTGTTCGAAAACCTCGACTCGATGCAGAAGATGCATCCGGCATTCGAGGCACTGGTGAAACAAGAAATGGTGCCGCGTAATCCGCAGATCCCACTGCATGAGGGCGCTATACGTTATTTTCGCGAAGCGGGTCTACTAAAAAGCGACACCAGCGCCAACCAAGTCAGCTTACAAACACCCTGAAGCACAATCTGCGTCGGCAAACGTGAGTTCGGCCTGACCTGATGTCCACGACAATTCGGTCAACAACGCCGCATACTCACGCAATTCATACGCGGCTTCCTGTGCCTCATCAACGTCGACGTCTTGCAGCAAACGGCTCACCATCTCGTGACTGACCAAAAAGTTTTTTTGCCAAGTCGCTGGCGCTCTTTTTACATAAGGTTGCTCTGCCAACCGCCACGCGTCGAGAAAATCGCGCCGGTATGCCTGGCGCGAGTCGCCTCTGGTACGCAGCAACCCAATAAAACGCTCATAATTTCGTTGCGCCGCTTCTATTTCGAGCGGCAGATAGCTTTCGCGCGCGCTCAAAAATTCACGAGCCGACTTCCACTGTGCGCGACTGCGAGATAAACCCAGCTCATTAAACGCTCTGCGAGTCATTTTGAGTATTTTATCGTTCCGGTCATCTGGACTACTCGCTTGCAAATTTTCAAGGCGTTTTTCATACATCTGCTCGACGTTTGTAATGGTTGAGTCCCGTTGTTCCTGTGTCATGTCATACGTCAGATCGGCAATCAAATGGATTAAGTCGGGCTTGTCTGACAGAGCGACAGGCGACTCGAGAAATAAAGTCAGAGTACGCCATGCATCCGCACTAATACGCTGTTCTTGTTCAATTTCACTCGCTAGTAACTCCAAGTGCTGCACCAGTAAAGGCAATCGTTCACCACGAATTCGACTCGCGATGCGATAAGCGATTTGGTCGATATGCCGCTCTTGTGCTGGCGTAAAATCGGCGTAATCCTTGATCTCTGTAGCCACTTTTTGCTCTAAGTTACTGATCGTGCGCTTAATTAGAAACTCGGCCACGCCACAGCCAGTAAGCACCAACACCAAGCCGGCAACAAAACAAACTCGATACGTATTCATAGGGCGATCCTAGCACTGCAGTGTGACGACGCATTGAAGTTTGATCAACTCGTAATCTCCATTTTGAGAGCAAAATTGTTGTGGATTGCTGCTCGCGTTATCATGCTCGCTATGACGCTACCAACGAGGACCCACCATCTTCATGCTTAACGACCTGATAACCTTTATCAATGATGTCCTCTGGGGCCAGTGGCAGGTACTGATTGTTTTGCTGGTACTTGCTGGCCTCTGGTTCACCGTTCGACTCGGTGCCGTGCAGTTTCGCCATTTCGGCCATATGTTCACCCTAATTCGCGGCAGCACGCAGGACGATCAAAACGGGATCAGTTCGTTTCAGGCGTTGTGCACCAGTCTGTCGGCGCGCGTCGGCACTGGGAATTTGGCCGGTGTGGCCATGGCTATTTCCGTCGGTGGACCCGGTGCCGTATTCTGGATGTGGATAATAGCGCTACTGGGTATGGCGACCGGGTTTGCTGAGAGTGTGTTGGCCCAGGTCTATAAGGTGCGCGATAGCCACAAAGAGTTTCGAGGCGGTCCAGCCTACTACATTCAAATGGGACTCGGTTCTCGCTGGCTCGCGATCCTGTTTTCCGTTTGCTTATTTCTCGGTTACGGACTGTTCTTCAGCGCGATGCAGGCCAACACTATTACTGATGCATTAAACAATGCGTACACCATCAAAACTCACTACTCTGGCTTGATTATCACCGTCGCCGCCGGTCTGATTGTCATTGGCGGCCTGCGTAAGATCGCTCGGTTCGCTGAGTTAGTGGTACCCGTGATGGGTGTGCTCTATGTCATCACCGCATTAGCGATTACCATCATGAACTATCAACTGGTGCCTGACATGCTGATGCAGATCGTGCAATCGGCGTTTGGATTGCAGGAAGCCGGTGCCGGGGCATTAGGTGCCGCGATCAAAGCGGGCATCCAGCGTGGCTTGTATTCAAATGAAGCAGGGTCCGGTAGCGCACCACACGCTGCAGCCGGTGCGTCGCCAAGACCCAACCATCCAGCGACCCAGGGGTATATCCAAATGCTCGGTGTCTTCTTCGATACGCTAGTACTCTGCACATGCACCGCCTTAATCATCCTGCTCGCCGGCACCAGCGGCAGCGGCGAAATGACCGGCATCCGACTTACCCAAGATGCCATGACACACCATATTGGCGGCTTTGGACTCCACTTCGTCTCGATTGCAATCAGCCTATTTGCGTTTACCTCGGTGGTCGCAAATTACGCCTATGCCCAAAGCAATTTGCGCATCTTTAATCTCGATACTAAAGCTGGGAATATTGGCTACACAATCGCATATTTAACTATGGTGTTCTGGGGATCGAACGCGAGCCTAAAAGAAGTCTGGGGCGCAGCGGATATGGCACTTGGATTAATGACCGTGGTGAATGTGACCGCGCTGATTTTGTTAACACCAACGATCACAGCCGTTAGCAAAGATTATTTCCGCCAGCGACAAGCCGGCAAAACACCCAGCTTTAGTAAAGACAATTGCCCAGTTCAAGGTAATGTTGAACCGGGCATCTGGTAAGAAAGATCCGCTAAACCACCGTCAATACGCCAATCACGCTGGCCGTCATGCACGTCGCCAGCGTGCCGCTAACGATACTTAGAAGTCCCATCTGCGTGATTTCCTTACGACGTTCCGGGGCCATGGCCGACAAACCACCAATCAGAATCCCGAGACTGCCAAAGTTGGCAAATCCACACAGCGCGTAAGTAATAATCAAATCACTGCGTGGACTTAAGGTGTCTGCTGGCAACTGACTTTGCTGAATAAACGCTAAGAACTCGTTGAAAACCGTCTTTACGCCCATCAAAGTGCCAGCGGAAGTTGCTTCCTCCCAAGGTATGCCCATCAACCAACACAACGGTGCCATAATCCAGCCTAAAATACGCTCTAGCGACAAAGCCGTGCCACCGACGTTGGGCAGCAAATCAAGGATCGAATTGGTCAGTGTCACCAACGCGATAAAGGTAATAATTAAGGCCAGAATACCCAACATCATTTGCATGGCGCTGACGGCACCTTGCGTAATAGCATCCATAGGTCCAGAATAATCAAACGCCACTTCCGCATCCGACGATGTGGGCTCACCATCCTGCGGAATCATGGTCAGAGAAATCATGACCGCAGCGGGCACACTCATAATTGAGGCGGTCAAAATATGACCGACCGCATCCGAAATCACCTGATTCAAAAACGTTGAGTACAGCACCAACACCGTACCTGCCACCGTTGACATACCAAGAGTCATCACCATAAATAACTCAGAACGAGAGAGCTGCTTGATACTATTACGGATGAATAAAGGCGCTTCGACCATGCCGATAAAGATATTTGCACCACCTGAAAGCGCTACTGCGCCACCTATATTAAGCGTGCGCGAAAAGATTTTGGCCAACCCCTCAATAATCCAAGGCAGCACGCGCCAATGTGACAACAACGCGGTCAATGCCCCAAGAACAATAATGAGCGGAAATGCCTGAAAGGCAAGAATGTAACTCGAACCGGGTTGCAACTCCTCAAATGGCAACGCAGCACCACCTAGATAACCGAACACAAACGAGGTTCCTGCCGTGGTGGCAGCCTGCAATGCCAACACCGCCTTATTCATAACGCCAAACATCGTTTGAAATAGAGGCACTTTCAGAAAAATCAGGGCCAGAGCCATTTGCAAACCAACCGCCGCCAGCCACAAACGCATATTCAGCCGCTTCTTGCCACGGCAGAAAAGCAATGCAATCAGCGGAAAGCCAATCAGCCCTAGCGCACTCTGAAGATTGGGAAGATAATCCATATCGGAACGAGGATTTTGTTATATAAGCCGCAACTTTACTGTGCTTTGGCTGACCTAACAAGAAATAAGCAAAATTAGGGGAAACGGAATGCTAATTATTACGTCAGGTTATTAGACTCGCTGTAACTTTTCTGCAACACTTCCGCTGTATAAAAACAACAATTAACGCCCACGTTAAATTTAGTTCACACGCTCAGTAGTTTTGAGCGTATTCACGTCAACGCAACCGGACAAATAACCGTCCAGAGGTCGCTTATCATGTCGCAAAGATTTGCTTCCGGCTTATCTAAAGCCTTAACCATAGTTGTGCTCGGCTTATTTTCAGCCGCCGCGCTCGCGCAGAGTACAACATCCTCGATCCGAGGCAAGCTGTTGGATACCGATGGGAATCCAGTCAGCAACGCTGAAATCGTTGTAACTGACCAGAGAACAGGAGCCACTCGTCGCGTTAGCTCTAACAATTCTGGTACTTTCTTCGCTTCCAACTTAGTTGTTGGTGGCCCATTCCTTGTTACCATCAACGGCCAAAAATCAGTGGCTGTAGAAAACATTTCTCTTGGTGACATCTATCAACTGAATATCGACGACCTTCCTGTTGCTGGTGCTGATGCGCCGATGGAAGAAGTCGTGGTTACCGGTCAAGCACTGGGTCTGGAAGACGTTGCCTCTGGCCCGTCAGCCGTATTCTCGCTATATGACTTGGAAACTGCAGTTGCATTCGAGCGTGACATCAAAGATGTATTCAGCAACGACCCGCGAATCAACCTAGACGATTCAAGCCGAGGTTCAGGTGTTAACTGCGCGGGCAAAAACCCACGCTTTAACGGTATCTCGATCGACGGTGTGTCACAAAATGACCGTTTTGGTTTGAACAACAATGGTTACGCGACCGCAAACGGTCAGCCGTTTCCATTCGACGCAATCTCTCAGGTTTCTGTTGAACTGGCACCATTTGACGTCACCTACGGTGGTTTCTCGGCGTGTGCGATCAATGCGGTAACCAAGTCCGGCAGCAACGAATGGTTCGGCAACGTATTCTATGAATACTCGGGCGACAGCCTGCGTGGCGATCGAATCGACGTTGACGGTGAGCAAATCAAAGTTGGTGGCGATAACGATTTTACCGAAGAAACCTATGGTTTCACTTTGGGCGGCTCACTAATCGAGGACAAACTCTTCTTTTTCATGGCATATGAACAAGAAGAGTCACCGCGCTTTATCTCTCAAGGCTATAACGGCGGTACAGGCACACAACGCGACTGGTTGAGTGAAGCGGACTACAACCGCATTCGCAACATCGCGCAAAACATCTACGGCTACGACCCAGGTGGTCAACCAGGCGATGGTGTAAACGATGTCGAGAAACTGTTGGCTCGTGTGGACTGGGACATTAATGACCAACACCGCGCGTCATTGATTTACAACCAATTTGAAGGTTTTGAGGATCGTGCGTCTGACGGCGACCCATTCGAATTTGAGTTTTCAAATCACTACTACCAAAAAGGCAGCGATCTGAGCACAACCGTACTGAAACTGAACTCTCAGTGGACGGATGCGTTCTCAACTGAGCTGTTCATCGGTCGAAATGAGCTGGAAGATTCACAAGTTACTGTTGGTAACCGTGAATTTGCTGATTTTCAAATCAGCATTGATCGCGATGTGGTTTACCTAGGTGCGGACGACTCTCGTCAATCTAACGCATTGAACTACAACTCAGATTTGATCAAGTTGAACATGCAGTACCTGGTTGGTGATCACGTGATCACAGCTGGCTACGAGCGTGATGAGTTAGAAGTTTTCAACCTATTCGTGCAACACTCTCGCGGTGGTGAATACGACTTCTTTGATGACTCATTTGATGGTGGTCTGAGTGGTATTGATAAGTTCGAACTTGGTCTGCCAGACCGAATCTACTACGGTAGTGCCGGTGGCACCAACGACCCGAATGACGCGGCTGCGAACTTCACAACAACGAAGCAATCTTTGTATGTTCAGGACGAGTATTTCTTTGCAGATCTTGACCTGACCGTAGTTGGTGGCTTGCGTTACGAAAAGTTCAGTATCGATGATCGTCCAGTCTTCAACCCAGCGTTCACAGCGCTGAATGGCATTCCCAACAACGCCAACATTGATGGTGTTGATTTGTTGATGCCTCGATTGGGTTTCACTTGGAACATCACTGACGACACAACTCTGCGTGGTGGTATCGGTGTCTTCGCAGGCGGTAATCCAAATGTTTGGATCTCCAACTCTTACAGCAACGACGGCATCACTAACGTTCAGTTGCGTCAATCGTTTGAAGATTCCATCTTTGATTTGCCACTGAGCGGTCAAGGCCGCCCAGGTTTCGACGTACCACAAGCACTGGTTGACGGCGTGGCGAGCACAACTGCCGACTCTGCGGCGACCAGCGGCCTGGCATTGGTTGATCCTAACTACGAGCAACCCAATGAACTTAAACTGGCTTTAGGCGCGACGTTCCAATTGAAAGGCGACCTAACCGCTGATTTGGATTTGTTGTACTCAAAACAACGTGACTCAGCAGTTTACGTTGATCTAGCACAAAGCGTTGTTGGTCAGACTGCATTCGGTGCGCCGATCTATGCAACAACCAACCGTGGTGCTGACAACTACATGCTGACTAACTCGAAAAATGACGCCGACTCATACACATTGTCTGTGGCTTTGCGTCAAGCTTTCGAGAACGGTGCTGAGCTGAGTTTAGGCTATGCCTACAGTAACGCAGAAGACGTTGCCGGTATGAACTCGTCAGTGGCTGGATCTAACTTTGATCTGGTAGCGACTAACAACCCAAACAACGTTGAAGCCGGTACGTCTGAATACAGTGTTGAGCATCGTTTAACCATGAAATTGACTCATGAGTTCAACCTGGTCAGCGACTTGAACACGCGTGTTGCACTCTACGGTGTATTGAAAGATGGTCAAGGCACCAGCTACACCATGAGCAACGAAGGCTTGGAAGACAACACTTTCGGCAGCCGTCAATTATTGTACGTGCCACGCACTAACGACACTGCGGTTCTGTATGGCGAAAGCTTTGATCGTGCCTCTTTCGATGCGTTTATCGCTTCTGAAGGTCTGGCTCGCGGTCAATTTGTTGGCCGAAACGAAGCTGGATCAGACGCCAGTGCACGTATCGACCTTCGTATTGATCAAGATTTGCCAAGCATTGCTGGCTTTAAACCAAGCTTGTATTTCAAGGTGAACAACCTGTTGAACATGCTGAACAAAAGCTGGGGCGCACAATACGACGCACGTTTCGTTAATGCGCAAGCGGTTGAGAGCAGCGTGAACGACCAAGGTCAATTGGTTTATGAACGTTTCCTTGATCCAAGCACCACTGTGCTGATTCCTGACTTCTCAGTCTGGGAAGCACGTGTTGGTATCGAAGTTAAATTCTAATACCACGCGAAAAGCATAAAAAAGGGTCAGCAACGCTGGCCCTTTTTTTATCCATGTTAACCGAACCGTTATAATACAATTGAATGCTCCTATCCGGGACCAAGTCAGAATGTTTTCTCCACCACCCTTGCGCTTCGTACTTAGCCTGCTCTTAAGCTTGTCGCTCTGCGCTTGCCTACTGGTGCCGCAAAACCGTGAAATTGCGATCACGCTGTTACCGCTGACAGCACCGTTTGACGACCCAGACCTAGAATACTCTGCACTGACCTGGTGTGGTGACAAATTACTCATGGTTCCACAGTTTCCAGAGCGTCATGTGACCGGCGGCTACGCGCAGTTTTACACACTTAGCAAATCTGCAATTCTGGACGCGATCGACGATCCTGACACCGCTCGATTGACCCCTACACCGCTACCGCTCAAGGAAGGCACTATTCGATCAATTCCAACGAAATTTGAAGGCTATGAAGCGGCTATCTGCGATGACACTCAGGTCTGGTTAACGATTGAAGGCGTGAATAAATTGGGCCACCACCAAGCATGGTTGGTGCGCGGACACCGTACTGGTACCGACCATCAAGAAAGCATTGAGCTGGATGATCTCAGCGTTGTCTCCCTATCGTCCTACAGCAAAATTCACAATATGAGTGAGGAAGCCATTGTCAAAATCGGAAACGACATCCTCTCTATGCACGAAATAAACGACGTCCGCCTAGGCTCGCCGAGTCAGGCTTATCGATACGCGCCTCACAACCGTTCGCTTAGCACTGTTGCCTTCCCTAACCTGCCCTATCGCATCACTGACAGTACCACGGCGGATCAACTCGGCCGTTTTTGGGTAATCAACTACCTTTATAGCGGTGATGACTTTAGCCGCGAGGGGCGCGACCCACTGGGCGCGCAGTACGGCATTGGCAAGACCCATCAGATCAATTACAACGTTGAACGATTGGTCGAATTTCAATACAGTGATGCTGGAATACAACGAGTTAAACGACCGCCCATCCAACTCAAACTCGAGGGACGCGAAGGTCGCAACTGGGAAGGGATAGCTCGCTTGGACGATCTGGGCTTTTTATTGATCACCGATCGCTATCCGACCACTCTATTAGGGTTCGTCCCGTACCCCTAACCCTAAGAAAGCTAGCTCGCCACAAGCTCTATACAATCGAGAGAAAAAAGCCGGCAATGGCGGCACTCATCAAATTTGCCATAAACGCTGCACTCACCGCACGTAAACCGAGTCGAGCGACGTCAGACCGCCGATGCGGTGCCAAGGTCGCCAAACCACCCAATAAAATAGCAATTGACGAGAAGTTTGCGAAGCCGCACAAAGCAAAGGTGATGATCGCTTTCGCATGTTCGCTCAACGCGGCGGCGCTGTCAGCAAAGCCGACAAATGCGATAAACTCATTTAACACCAATTTTTGACCGATTAAACTACCGGCAACACCGGCCTCTTCCCAAGAGACTCCGAGCAAAAACGCCACGGGCTTGAACACCACGCCTAGGATCTGTTGCATGGAAAGCTCGGGCATCCCAAACAAACCACCGGCCCACGCCAACAGGCCGTTGAGCATCGCTATTAAGGCCACAAACGCGATTAACATAGCTCCAATATTCACAGCTAAACGAAGACCTGCCGTTGCCCCCCCGGCCGCCGCATCAATCACGTTAGCGTATTGATCATGCTCCTCTTGAATCACTTCCTCGTGATCATCCAGTTCATCGGTCTCTGGCAACAACAGTTTGGCCATTAGAAATCCGCCCGGCGCGGCCATAAAACTGGCCGCCAAAAGGTATTTCATTTCTACACCAAGCGCCACATAGCCAGCAAGCACCGAACCCGACACGGTGGCCATGCCACCAACCATGACCGCGAACAATTCGGAGTTGGTCATTTTGCCAATGAACGGCTTGATAACCAGGGGCGCTTCAGTCTGTGAGACAAAAATATTGGCCGTGGCGGACATGGATTCAGCGCGGCTAGTACCCAACAGTTTCTGTAAGGCACCACCAATTGCACGAATCACCAATCCCATAATCCCGATGTAGTACAACACAGAGACTAGGGCTGAGAAAAAAATGATGATCGGTAAAACCTGAAATGCAAAAACAAAGCCAATACCATCACTGCTGCTGCGACCCAGATTACCGAACAGAAAATCGATTCCGGACTGAGCATAGGTAAGAACGCCAGTAACGCCACTGGAAACCGATGCCAACACGGTTTTCCCAAAGGGTAAGTACAGAGCGAACGCGCCGAGCATAAACTGCAACAGGAAGGCAAGAATCACCGTTCGCCAATTGATCGATGCACGATATTTTGAACCAGCGATTGCCACCGCCAACAGGGATGCAATCCCCAATAAACTGATTAGGGTCGTCAATTCAGTGTCCTCTCAGAATTTGATGCGCGCCGTCTATGACGCCAATGTTGATCGAATATTGTGCTTGACCATATCAATGGCTACGCGGTTCTTACCGCCGCCAGTCACCACAATATCCGCATGCTGCTTGCACGGCTCGATAAATTCATAATACATAGGCCGTACAGTGTCCTCGTATTGCTCAGCAATTGAGTCGAAACTGCGGCCCCGCTCACGCATATCACGCTCAATTCGACGCAATAGACAGATATCCAGTGGCGTATCGATAAACGCTTTGATATCAAAAAAGTCACGAAGTTGTGGATTGGTCAACAACAAAATGCCTTCCACGATCACCACACCGGCTGGTGAGACTCGTCGCGTATTGGGGGAACGATTATGTTGCGTGAAATCGTAGATCGGCACATCAATTGCTTGTCCCGCCCGCAATGACTCTAAGTGGGACAACAACAGGTCGTGCTCAAAGGCGTCTGGGTGGTCGTAATTAGTTTTCTCACGCAGCTTGATCGGCAAGTGACTTTGATCCCGGTAGTACGCATCTTCTTCCAGCACGGCCAGTGGGCTTCCACCCAATTCCGCACTGAGTTCTTTGTAGACCGTTTGCGTGAACAGGGTTTTACCCGAGGCAGACGCACCGACGATGGCAATGATTGATTGGGCCAACGGACTCTCCTACACAATGACCAACGATTAAACTGCGTAAGATACCACGAGTCGTCGTCGATGGCAGTTGCAACTACTCAATCACACCAGAAACACCGATCCCTCGGGCATCCGACGCTGCCTCATAAGTCATACCACGGCGCTTAATCATCTGCAGATCGCCAAATTCCCAACCATGTGGTTCTAGCCGATATCCGCGCTCTGACAAAGCCTTAATTGTCGCATCCGGCAAAGGAAACTGAATACTCATTGTCACCAGCTCCGGCGGCAATAACTGGTGATGAAACCGCGCTGCCGACACCGCTTGCTGCGCTGTCATGCCGTTGTCGACGACATTGGTAATAGCCTGAAATACTGAAGTGAAAATGGTTGATCCACCAGGCGTACCCACCACCATGTCGACTTCGCCATCGGACAACAAAATGGTCGGGCTCATGGACGACAACATACGCTTCCCAGGTTGAATTTCGTTGGCCGTTCCGCCAATTACACCATACACATTCGCCACACCCGGTTTGACACTGAAGTCATCCATCTCATTATTCAATAGGATACCCGTGCCTTCGACCACGTCACCACTGCCGTAACTCCAGTTCAGCGTGTAGGTATTTGAGACCGCGTTTCCCCATTTATCTAAAATCGAGAAATGCGTGGTATTGGGCGACTCGAGTCCCGGTTTTACCGACTCAAGATGACTGATTTCAGCAAGCTGCACCTCTGCTGCACGGCGCTGGATATACTCGTCACTGATGAGTTTTTTAATCGGCACTGAGACGTAGTCTGGATCGCCGAAATACTGAGCACGGTCAGCGAATACGCGCTTTTCCATTTCAGCAATAAGATGCACATACTGCGAGCTATTGTGCGCTACCCCTGCGAAAGCCTGATCATGAAACGCTTTCATTTTTAGCAATTGAATTACTGCAAAGCCACCTGAACTCGGCGGTGGCGCGGTGATGACACGGTAGTCGCGCCAATCCGCTTCCAACGGCGTACGCCATACCGATTCATAGCTGCTCAAATCCACCGCGGTAAACAGCCCACCTGCTTGCTCGGAATGCGCCAAGAAGAGTTCAGCGGTCTTCCCTCGGTAGAAATCGTCCGGCCCTTGATCTGCAATGCGCTGCAACACGGCGGCGAGCTCAGGCTGCTTAAATACGCCGCCCTGCGCCATTGCGCCAAAATGCGCTGCAAAGTTAACCTCACCATTAAACCACTCAACCGTTTCCTGCACCGCTTTGGCCTTTTTCGGATGCACGTCAAATCCATTTTTAGCAAGCTCGACGGCCGGCATCACGAGGCCGCGCCAAGGCTGAGTACCAAAACGCTGGTGCGCACGCCACAAGCCATCCACGGTACCCGGAACGCCCGCGGCCAGAATACCGACCAAGCTTTTGCGCCCATCCACGTCGCCGTTGGCATTCAGATACATGTCACGGTGCGCGGCTTGCGGTGCTCTCTCACGATAATCGAGAAAATAATTTTGCTGGTCGTCATGAATCAACATAAATCCACCGCCGCCAATATTTCCCGCCTCCGGAAACGTCACCGCCAACACAAATGCAGCCGCCACAGCCGCATCCACGGCATTTCCACCATCACTGAGAACCTGTTCTACCACGCGTGCCGCGTATTTATCCGGCATAGCATAGGCAGCGACACCCGAGTCGGCGCGATGCGGGACTGTAGAACACGCGGCGAGGAACAGTAAGCACACACAAAGTGAAATCAAACGCGAAGTATGGTTCATATCGTTATCGTATTTGTTGCTGTAACGCACAACATACTCTGAAACGTGAATTTCGCAACCACTGTTTGTTGCCAGCATTCAGCGGCATCGATTTGCCTAAAACCCCAATCTCATGGACAATGACGCACGATATTTAAGTCTTATTTACTTCCTCAAGGGATCCACTCCATGAAAACTATGCAACAATTATTTTCCACTGTCACGTCTGATGGCCAACTCAAAGTCAACCTCGTTGAGCAAGACGTACCGACTCCAAAGCCACACGAAGTGTTGGTGAAAATGGAAGCTGCCCCAATCAACCCGTCAGACATGTGGCCGATGTTTGGTCCTGCCGATCTATCTCAAGCAACATATGATGCTGGCCAAAAGGCGCTCTTAGCGCCACTGTTCCCGGGTACAGCAAAACGCGTCTCATCGCGTCTAGACCAAACACTTCCGATTGGCAATGAAGGCGCCGGCACCGTGGTCGCCACTGGTGATAGTGACGCGGCGAAAGCCTTGATGGGTAAAACCGTTGGCTTAATTTCTGGCGCAACTTACGCCAACTACTGCTGTGTTCCCGTACAAGCGTGTATCGCTCACCACGCAGATACCACGCCCAAACAGGCCGCATCGTCATTCGTCAACCCACTAACCGCACTTGGTATGGTCGACACCATGCGGATGGAAGGGCACACCGCTTTAGTCCACACGGCAGCGGCCAGCAGCTTGGGGCAAATGCTGAACAAAATTTGTCTTGCTGAAGATGTCCCACTGGTCAACATCGTCCGCAAAGCCGAACAGCAAGATATCTTGCGCTCACAGGGCGCCAAAATTGTCCTCAACTCATCCGATGAGACGTTCAAGCAGGATCTGTATAACGCAATTGATCAAACCGGGGCGACGCTTGGTTTCGACGCCATTGGTGGTGGCGAATTGGTGAGCGACATTCTGACTGCCATGGAACGCGTCGGCAGCAAGGATGCCGTGGGCCTTAACACCTATGGTTCGCTGACACATAAGCAGGTGTATTTATATGGCAGCCTTGATATCTCACCAACAATTCTAAACCGCGCCTATGGTATGTCATGGGGCATCGGTGGCTGGTTGTTGATGCGTTTCCTAAGCAAAGTTGAACCGACCCGTGTGATGGCATTGCACAAGCGCGTCGCTGATGAAATCAGTTCCACGTTCGCCAACCATTTCAGCGCCGAGCTTAGCCTAGAGCAAGCCTTGCAACCAGAGAACGTTGCGCGTTATAACGCCAAGAAAACCGGTGAAAAATATTTGATCAACCCAAGCCTGGACGCGTAATTCACCTACCTCACTGGACGGAGAGCAAACCAACTCCGTCCAGTCAACCGCGAAATTTGCTCGTAGCAAAGCGGATCAGAAAACGATAATATCTAGCCCTATCGTATCTACGCTCAGTTGCACTGACCCCGGTCAAGACGAATGCACTGCGGGCGTTCGCGCTACCCATTAAACCTCAAGAGACCACTATGGCTGATCTAGTAGAACTAAACCCCAAAGACCACCGCAATCTCAAGGTGAAACCGGATTGTGCGATCCAGGTCGCACGTAACCAACATTTGATTAATATCAAAGTTAATGAGGTTGGCAATGCCATGACCTGCTTCCCGATATTCATCACGCGTGCGCAGAACCAAAAGGACTGGTCGATATCCGCCATTACCAGCTTCGAAATTGAGGGTAATTTGTTCGTTAAAGACAATGACTGGGACGCTACTTATATTCCAAGCGGCATGCAGACCTATCCGTTTTTCCTAATGAACTCACCCGCCAAAGACGGTCAATTCACAGTGGGCATTGACGTCGACAACCCGGCATTTTCAAACGATGACGGCGAGGCGGTTTTTGTTGCCGAAGACAAAGCATCCGATTACCTGAGCCGAGTTGCTGTGCAACTAGAGAGCGACATCAAAAATGAGTATCACAGCTTCCAGTTCGTACGCAAACTAGAAGAGCTTGACCTTGTTAAGCCCATGGACCTACACGTCCATTACCAACATGGTGCGGTCAACACACTGAAAGGGTTGCATACGGTCGATGAAGAGAAATTGCAGAAACTCGATATCAATCAGCTTGAAGAGCTTCGCAGCAAAGGCTACCTTGGCCCGATCTACGGCATGCTGATGTCAATTTATCAATTGAACGCCTTGTTGAAACGGCATAATCAATACGGCGATCTAAAACCCGTGGTTCAGGTAAAACTTGACCCTGCTAAGGACGACACGGCACCAGAGTCCTGATTGATCTCTCTGCCGTACAGAGCGTAGATACGCCTCCGGCAGTTATCTAATTTTATAAGAATACGCCCTGACAACCATATTCCTGAAACGGAGAATCACTATGTCGCACAATACCCTTACCGCTCTTGGACGCCGTATGCTCGTGCTGAGCATCGGTTTATTTGCCTTGGGCATCAACTCGGTAGCACACGCCAAAATTGAAGTTGGTCAACAATACTACACGCAGTACAATTTTTGGGTAGAAAAGGAAAGACACGTTACCACCAATTACTCTCGTGGCGAGCTGATTCCGTTGAACACTGCGGTCACCGTTGAATCAATCGGTGGCAAAACCATGTTGCTGGATGTTGATGGCCGTAAAATCATGATCGAGAACAAGCAAAAATATACTCAGCGCGGCATCGACACTATCGCTGAAGAAATGCTTGGCCGGAATAAGGTGTCACTGAGCAAGTATTCAAAGGACCGGCAGGCCGACATTGAAAGTGGCATTCTTCGCTTGGGCATGACTAAGGAAGAAGCGATTATGACGCGTGGTTATCCGCCGCGACATAAAACTGCCTCGACTAAAGCCAACAACTGGGTCTATTGGACCAGCCGCTTTGTTCAACTAACCATTGTATTTGAAAACGGCAAGTTGACACGCGGTCGCGGACTTTACTAAATATCGATGACACACGCCGTCCAAGTCAACGGCCGAGTACGACTTCACTTACCAATAAAGCGCCTCATCTGAGGCGCTTTATTATTCAACCAGCCGCTTAACTCGAGTCTATAGAGCATCCGGTGTCTTCAAGCTTACGTCATGTGCTGCTAGGTATGCCGGCCGAATGCGAATACGCTCAACATATCGACTAACTCTGCCCGAGTCCGAGATAAGTTTAAAACGTAGCGCTGAGTCTAATAGGCCGCCAAATACCACGTCCGCGGCTGTGAACCGTGCCCCTAGTGCCCAATCAGAATCCGGCGTCATTTGTTCGATGGTTAGCTGCACTCGTTCCATGTCGCCCCACCCAGCTGTTTTTGGTTCAGGGTGCGTCATACCCGATGCATTGAGTGTCATCGCCGGTTCTAGAGTATTTCCAGCCATAAAGAGATATCGGTAATATGCACCGCGATCAAGGCTATCCGGCGGTGGCGCAAGCTTCTTGTGCGGGAACTTATCCGCGAGATACGCGCATATGGCCGCGACTTCGGTCACTACGATGCCCTCATCAACGAGCACGGGTATTTTGCCCATCGGGTTTAGCGCACGAAAGTCAGGCGAATCGTTTTCACCTGCGGCGAAATCAATATGGACGCTCTCATGCGCCACATTTAGCTCCTTAAGCATCCAGTGCGTAATCGCGCCGCGGCTGAACGGGTTGAAATAGTGCTTCATCGGTTAATCTCCATTTATGTTTAAGAGTGAAAGGTGATGAGATTGCAACGCAGTATATGGTCATATATGCCGTTTTATGGCACATTTATAATATGGCCAAGACGAGCTTTGATACACGCACACGACGACGACAACAACTAATCGGCTTGCTGCGCTCTGAAATGGTTTGGACCAGCAAAGATCTGCGCCTTGAACTTGGGGTCAGTCAGCGGACCTTGATGCGCGAACTGGCCGGTTTGCGGGAGTCCGGGTACCCAATTGAGTCAGAACGCGGCCGCGGCGGCGGCATTCGCCTGAATGGTCGATGGGGAGTTGAGCGCTTAACCCTTGATCACCAAGAAGTGACGGAGCTGATTTTTGCCCTGACCGTCATGGAATCCTTGCAATCACCTTTGCTGACTGGCAAGTTGAAGGCAATCAAGCAAAAGCTCTTCCTGGCCTTCCCGAGTGATCAGCGCGCCGCCGTCAATAGCCTCCGAAAACGCATTATGATTGGTGATAGCGCCGGCGCGAACGTCGTCATGAACTACGCCACGCCGCCACAAACAATTTCTGCGAGCTTGACCGAAGCCTTTATCGCATTTCGCAATCTCGAGATCCATTACGAGTCTGAAGCTGGCGAGCCAACAAGCCGCATCATAGAGCCACACTATATTCTATTAAAGTGGCCAATTTGGTACGTCATTGCGTGGGATCACTTACGAGATGCATCCAGAGTTTTCCGAATTGACCGAATTCGGCGTGCACGCGTGTGTAACGCGTGCTTCAAGTTGCGATCAAAGAATCAATTCAACAATCTCTATACCCCTGACTACCCGCCCATTTAGTCTGCGCACCAGTAATTAAACGAGATCGGGCCCGCCCATCAGCACATCGATCACAACGTCCTTAAGTTTGTATGCAGTGATAAGTCACTGTGGCATTGCATCTGTATTGAAGTCTGCCGCCCAACCACCATCGTCTGACTGCAATTCCCATGTCTGCTCATGCGCCATCAACTCATACCGGCTCGTGACCGGGAAACCAGGTGGTCGCAAGGTTTCGAGTCGACGATCAAAATCGATACGAGTCGCGTAGCGCGGTTCCGTAATCGACAAGCTGCCCGCACTAACGCTGCCAAACACGCGTAAAGTCCCGACCCGTCGACCTTCGGCTTGGGTCACCACAAAACGTCTTCGAGCATACAGCGCAGCATGAATTTCAAGGTCACCCTGCCCGATTTTTTTGCGGCCTGGAACCACAATATTACGTGCTGAGATCAAACCCAGAAAGTCACCACCATCAGCCAATGAGGCACTGCTCTGGTAAACTAGGTTACCTTCGATCACGATGCTACGAGGAGAATACACGGCGACCGCTCCATTCACGACGCCTTGCACACCTACCACGACTTTTGAATCGGCAATGAAGTACACAGGATTGTCCGCAAGCATCACGGTTTTAATTGGTTGGTTATTCCCGTTCATTGGTAGCAACTCTACGCGACCACTCGACAAGAATCGGATACTGGTATCTTGTTCAATCAAGTGTGTCTGTGGTGCGTCCGACCGTTGGTTCTCATCCCGTTCAAACAAGAGGACCGGTTGCGGCATCGCAATTCGCTGAACACCCGTCTCTAACCCACCTTTAAATACCTGTTGCTTTGATGCTGGTCCTGAAAAATTAACTCGGCGCGCTGCCGTCGTTACTTTGTCCGAAAACACCGTGCCGGCCCGTCGTGTGTAATCCAAGTTAAAACGCGAGTTTGAGTGAAATCGACCACTGACTTCATCATCATGCATACTGACGTTTGGGTCCCAGCGGTGCACAAACTGACCAAAATTAGAGAACGCGAGTTTTTGTAGACGCATCGACGTGCGCACTGCCTGACCGTTCCTCTGTGTCCGAACTTCCACCGCAACCTGGTCGAGATCCATATCGCCACTAGCAGGGACTCGCGTAAACCTTGCTTCGTACGTTTGCCCCAATTCTTGCCACGTTTCCAGTGCACCAACCTCGTCCGAGTCGGCAAATTCCTGTGCCCAGTGCTGTAGTTTTTGATCCAACATGCGCTGTTCAGACTCGGTGACTTGGATGCTCTCAGCCTGGTTCGGCATGGCGGATTGACGTGTGGTTGCTACCACGACACCACCCTTGTCGCTAGTATGGAGCACCTCTGCTTGCTGTGGGGAGTGCGCTGCATCCAAGACGTTCGTAAGTCGAACCTCTGCACTACTCTGCAACGCCTTCGCCTGTAATGCGCCGGTCGGTGACGAAGTTAAACTCTTATTTATCGGATCCATCTGCTGATGGATGACACTATCGGCAGTATCCGGCTCAGGGTTTGCCAAGTGGCGACCCTCTGGGTTCAGCTGCGCAGCTGCACTCAGGCTACCCGCCTTAGTGCGCGGACTAAGGTTCGTCGCTTGCTTTTTCTGAACTTGGTCCTGAGTGGCTTGCACCGGTGTAGCCGACTCGCGTTCTTGATCCAATTCACCTGACACCAACGAGAGTGTGAGCACGCGCTGCTCATGCGCAGCTTTAACATCCCACCAAATCCCTGTATGCAATAGCCAAAACACGAGAAAATGCGCGCAGCAGGCCCCCGCCACGGCGAACAATAGGCGGTGCTCTTTGTGCAACTTGAAGGTCTGTGTCTGCAAAAACCTCCCCCGATACGGTCTCCAATCCTTGTCATACTAACAGCTGACCTCAGCTGCTCCAACGTCGCACAGCATTTTTACAAGATTTTAGACAGGCTGACCAACATCAAATTACAATACACGTTCATATTAGAAATATTAGGGCTTCAGTGATGAATTTAACAAACAAGACCGCGCTCATCAGTGGCGGTGCGGAAGGTATCGGCTTAAGTATTGCGAAAGCCTTGGGCGAGCAAGGTATGAACATCGTACTAGGTGATATCGACGAAGCGCAGCTTGCGCTCGCCGATCAAGCTTTGACCGAGCTTAAGATCCCATGTCTCAGTGTGCCCATGGACGTCACTAAACCAGAAGATTGGCAGACATTGTGTCAGGCCGCAATCGACCGCTTCGACAAAGTGCATATGATCGTGAATAACGCCGGCGTTAGCGGTGCTCCGGGGCCCATCGAACGGACCAGTCATCAAGATTGGCGATGGGTGACCGACGTCAACCTAATGGGTGTGCTCTACGGCATGGAGGCGGCTGTGCCGTTGATTAAACAGCACGGTGAAGGCGGCTGGGTCATCAATGTTGCCTCTATGGCAGGCATGGCTGGAATACCATATGCCGGTGCGTACACGGCGACCAAGGTCGCTGTGGTTGGGATGTCAGAATCCTGGCATGTCGAGCTGGCCAAACATAACATCCATGTTTCCGTGCTTTGCCCGGCTTTCGTGCAAACCCGAATTCACCTGTCGCACCGCAACCGCCAGGCTGAGTACAAGCTAGAGACTAGCGTACAAGAAGAGAACAAGGGCAAGAAGAATGCGGCCCAAGAGCTGGTTGAGAACGGAATTCCTGTCGACCTCGTTGGTAAACGAGTAATCGAGGCCCTAGCTGCCGGCGAACTGTATATTTTTACTCATCCCAGTCATCGCCAATCCATTGCGGCACGATTTAAAGCAATTGACGACGCCTTCGCACGTGCTGCTCAGAGTCCCTTACTACAAGACATCGTGGATGATCCCATACTCAGCTTTGACTGAGCTGCGTGTCACGCGCCGTAAACGTAAAACTCCCGTCCGGCATCAGGTGCGCGGGCGGGAGTCAATTACAATTCACGAACGTTAGGCTTCTTTCTCTTGCACACTAATTCCATGCTTTTTGACCATGGAATAGATCGTTGTGCGTTTCATACCTAATTCACGTGCGGTTTTGGATACATTGTTACCGAAGCGGTCTAGATTATGCTGTAGCAACTGGCGTTCAAACTCATTTTTTGCGTCTTTCAAGCTCACTCGATCGTCCAAATACTGCTGCGTCAAATCCGCCACGATATTGGCGGTGATCCGTTTTCTGGAAGATCCGATAATGGCACCTATATCGGTGAGACCATGTTCGCGCTCACTTCGAAAAGTAAAAAACAAGAAAGCTGAAGTAGCCACTGGCATTAACAACGCCGCAGACATTTGAATCCCTAAGTGCATGACAATCATCACGATTAAGCCGACTAAAAACACCGGCGTCACCGCGATGGCAGTATACAAACTCTGCACTTGCGTCAGCTCATCACGTGCTTTCAAGAAGCCACGTAATAATACCGACATCGCCAAGGCTACCATTGCCAACGAAAACAACTGGAATGCGACATAGTAATCGCCACGAACAGCGGTCACAGTGTACCCAATTGACTGGGATCCTGCGATTACCAGATCGGTGGTGACGACCAAACCGACCATCAGCAATGAGGATGGCAACAAAGCTGTCATCCAGCTGCGGATAGCGCCCTGTTTTGTGACTTCCAGTGCGTAGACTACGATATAAGCCAATGACACCATAGTCACCGCATAATAAGCTCGCAACATGTAGGTTGATATCTCTCCGCTGAACAAGCCAAAGATAACCACCACCTCGGTCAGGTTATGGAGCGCAAAAAGCACCACCATGGTGAGAAATAAACGAGATGTTTTCTCAGATTTCCGCGCCAGCACCAGCACGACAATTTTAATCAGCAGCGCGATTAGCGCGGGCAACACAAAATATTCCATAGTACCTCTCCTAACCCGTATTTTTAACTAAACGCGGTATCCAAACTCTCCTACTACTAACCCTGATCCCGAGTGGATACCCCCAATACGATCTCCTTGGCGCACTTTACCACTTTTTAGCAATTTCTCATAGTTTAATGGGAAGGTTGCGGATGCAATATTGCCTAATTTATGGTAAGTGCGAATCATTCGCTTTGCTGGCACCGTACTCATCGCGGTAAACTTCTCAAATGGGCGTTTTCCGGTCTGGTGACTCAGCACCCAGTCGAAATTGTCCCAACCTAGCTTACTCAAGGTATCGTTGATAATTTTCTTATGCATCCAGATCGACGCACCAACGATCGGGCCCATCTTCATTTGGCCATCAATCGACCCATCTGGATTCACGCGATAAAAGCACTTTTCCAAGTGTGAGCTGTCGGTACGCGTGTTGAATAATTCAAAGCCACAATTTTCGCCATAGCCCGACAATCCAAGTACCACGGCACCACCTGCGTCTCCAACAGACAAGGCACCAATGACGTCCATCGCGCGTTCGCGACTCATTCCCTTATTTAAGCCATTCATCGCGGCACGAAGAATGCGGCTTGGCACTTCACCGGTCACCACCAGCGCGTACTTTGTGGCACCACTTTTAATAAAATGATTGGCGACTTCAATACCATGCATAAATCCAAAACACGCATTGGATACATCAAATGCGTGATTTGCTTTGAGTCCCAACGCAGATTGAATGGTATGCGCAGTAGCAGGCTCCGCCTGATCTCGCTCAATCCCACAAAAAATAACTAAATCGATCTCATCTGGGTTCAGATGAGGGCAGTTCTCAATCGCTCGACGTGCCGCCGGTATAGCAAGTTGAGAAGGTAATGTGCCAGGCTCCGATACTCGACGCTCTTTGATCCCCATTTCTTTCGACATCCAAGTTGTTTTGATTCCATAATTTTTTTCTGAATCAAATGCTTCGAACATGTGGTCTGACTTTAACACTTCATTGGGTAGGTACGTTCCCACAGACAAAATCTTAGTGTTATGAGTGATGACTTTTTGAAACCCAAAATCTGAGTGATAATTCATAATAAACCCTCGCGGTTGTTAAACATGTTGAAAACAAGAGGTTTACTGTAACGTAAATCAAGGCAATTGCATTGCGATCCACGTTGGATAGTTCCACATCTTGTAGGTTAAAATGTGGGGTTTGCTTGGGCGAAATTGCTTATTTTTTAAGCAACATTAGTTATAAATAAATCAAACGGCGTTCTTAGCTGACAACTGACAAATATTACCAATTCGCCATATCAGCGCGAGACGGACTCGCCACAGATAGTCTAAACAGCGTCTCGGACTAAACAACGCACAAGTTCTGGCAATGCTGTGTAGAAAATACATTCTTTTACTTACATGCGCTGGTCTGACCGCTTGCCAGACCAGCCCACCGCTCGCTGACTCGGTGGTACGAACACATCTTGAGAAGTCGGAAGACGGAATGTGGTATGCACATTACGTGGCGGGCTCGCCGGTGAAGAGACTCTACTTTCATCGCAACCCGAACAATGCTCGACAACAACGCTGGCAGCCCTTGTCAAATGAGATTGAAATCGAGATCGAGGATGATAATGAGGTGGTGCGTCATCGGACTGGGAAATTGTTTAGCTCAGCCTCATTTAGACTAACGCCAACGTACATACCGTTACCGAAGGATTATGCGCCCTTCTCGCCGTTCTCCAATGGCGACGTCGCGATCTATAGCGGGCGATTCTTTGCCTGCTCAGTTGCACCCTGTGACATGACCAGCAATCATTACCCGATACGTTTGACTGCACCAAAGAATGAACACATCGTGATTCAAGGCAAAATACATGCTTCTGACATTGAGTGGGTCGGACGGAACAGCGGCGAGCAAATCTACGTCGGTCGAATACAACCCAAGATGATGTCTGGCCTGCTTGCCATCATCGACCCCGCCTTACCGTCAAGCATACTCTCATCGCTCACTGTCGATCTGCCGATACTGATGCAGTTTATGCAGACCAACCTAGGTGAATTGCAGAACCAATACGCACCAACGCTATTCGCCTCTTTCGCGCGCGAATTTGCTAACCCCAACACGAAGTCGACGCAAGGCGGCACGCTGACCGATCAGATATTTACGCATTGGGACCTGAACCAAGCCCAGATGGATGAACATGAACGCACGTTCGATCAGAACAGCACACTTTGGTTTTTGGCTCACGAGGCTGGTCATTTTTACCAGCGATCACACGCCAAACCGAACGACCACAACGATGCGTGGATTCACGAAGGCATGGCTGAAATGCTCGCCTACCAAGCATTGCAGCAACACTACACTGACGAAGCGCAGGATTTTTTACACCAAAAAGTTCTCGATGCCACCAACGCATGTCACGCTAGCCTTACTGAAACCAGTCTCGTGAACGCAAGCGAGCAACAAAAATTTTCTACCCATTACGATTGCGGACTACTCATTCATCTTGCTGTAGAACAGCATGCTGAGCGCGCGACGAACAGTTCCGCGATTAAGGTCTGGAATAATTATGTGACGATGACTGCCCAAGGCGCAGAAGCGAATACGCAAACCTACCTTGAAGCAATCGCTCAAAATACGTCGGCAGAATTTGCTCAGGTGGTTTTCGCGTTCATTCAGCAAACTCACCCGGACCCTAAGGCAGCGGTGAAAACCCTGTTCGCGGCAAAATTGAACTAACCAGCTCGGCGATGTATCTAAGCTTAGACTAAGCCTTGCTCGTTCAGATAGCATCGAATCGATTCCTCGGTTTCAGCAAGCTCTAACAGGTCGCGCCACTCGTCCACATCATTGAGTGGTTCGAGTTCCTGCAAGTTCACGCCGGAGGCCTGTGCGGCGGCGCGCGTTTTAGTTAGTACGGCACTGGTGCCCCACGGCATCTCGCTAAACAGCGCATCAACCGGATTTGTCAATCCAAGTAAATAATAGCCACCATCGACACTCGGCCCGATCACTGGGCGACCAGCTTGTAGGGCCTGATGCGCATTGCGTAAAGCAGACGCGGATACGTGTGGTGCGTCACATCCCATGACCACAGCCGGATAACCAAACGCATGCAGGGCATGACGCATCTTTTGACCTAGGTCGCCGTCGCATTGCTGCGTCATGGCAATTGGGTACTGATCGAGCATCTGCTGAAAAAACGGGTGTTCATGATCCAACCAAACACTGAGGTAGACATTGCCGGGCCAGTTTTGACAAACCTGCTTTAACGACGCTTGCATCAGTAAGCAGGCAATATCCGCCGCTTGTTGAGCGCTACAATGACGCTGTAGGCGGGTTTTCACTTTGCCAGCCACAGGCGCTTTGGCAAACAGCAGGAGTGGAATATCAGACATCAGCGCGTGTCGTCATAATGACGCTTGAGTCGATGCGATGACACACCACACCAATAGGCGAACCGGTACCACCACATTTTAAGCACGGTCCGAATCACACCGTGCTGCTGCCAACGACGGGCACTGGTACGCACACGTTGACGTGAACACAGCGGCTTGAACAAGCGCTTCATACGCTTCGATATTTCAATGTCTTCCATCAAGGGCTGAACGGGAAAGCCGCCGACCTGATCGAACACCTCTCGGGTCATAAACAAAGCCTGATCGCCGGTTGCGATGCCAGTCAAGCGTGAACGCAGGTTGATAAAAAAGGCAATAATACGCATCGAGATCGACATGTCATCAAACTCAATGTCAAAACGCCCCCAGCTTGTACATCGATTTAAGGATTCCTCAGCATTCATCGGCAGACGTGAATCAGCGTGCAGAAACACCAGCATCGGGTAGATGGCTTTGGTGGCACCAGCATTCATCTGACGCGCGCGCCCTGCGTCACTGTGCAACACACTAAAATGGTTCGGTACCGTTTGTAGCAGTTCGCGCGTGCCATCGGTGCTGCCACCATCGACCAGAATGACTTGATCAGCACCCGATTCAATCAGGTGCTCAGTTAGATACGGTATATTCGCTGCCTCGTTGAGCAGCGGCACAATGATGGACCAGCGCATGACATCCGTGCCCACACTGATCCCGAGGTTCGCGTGATTAGCGATTGGCACCGATGCGCAGACGCAAGGCATTTAACTTGATAAAACCTTCTGCATCTGCCTGGTTATAAGCACCTTGATCGTCTTCAAACGTGGCAATACGTTCGTCGAACAGCGAGTCAGTATCTGACTTACGCCCGACCACAGACACATTACCTTTATACAGTTTTACCCGTACAGTACCGTTTACATGGCGTTGCGACTGGTCGATCATGGCCTGCATCATCTCACGCTCCGGACTCCACCAGTAACCGTTGTAAATTAACGATGCGTACTTTGGCATCAGCTCATCTTTAAGGTGAGCCACTTCACGATCCAGGGTCAATGATTCCATCGCGCGATGCGCACGCAGCATAATCGTACCGGCTGGGGTTTCGTAACAACCACGGGACTTCATACCAACGTAACGGTTTTCCACGATGTCGTCCCGACCAATGCCATGCTTGCCACCAACCTCGTTCAACCAAGCCATGACCGTAGCTGGCGTCTTGGCCTTGCCGTTTATCGCCACAATATCACCCTTACTGAACTCCAGCTCGACGTACTCAGCTTGATCAGGCGCCTCTTCAGGCGACACCGACCAGCGCCACATGTCGTCTTCGGCTTCAGCCCATGGGTCCTCTAAAATACCGCCTTCGTAGGAGATATGCAGCAGGTTGGCGTCCATCGAATACTGCGACTTGCCATCCTTCTTCTTTTCGACTGAAATATTGTGTTCCGCCGCGTAAGCCATCAATTTTTCACGTGAATTCAGGTCCCACTCGCGCCACGGGGCAATGATTTTTATGTCTGGTCGCAATGCGTATGCGCCCAGTTCAAAACGCACCTGATCGTTCCCCTTTCCGGTTGCACCATGCGAGATGGCATCGGCACCGGTTTCATTGGCAATTTCGATTAAGCGCTTGGCAATCAATGGCCGCGCAATCGAGGTGCCAAGACGATACTCACCTTCGTAAATCGCGTTGGCGCGCATCATGGGATAGACGTAATCACGCGCAAATTCTTCGCGCAGGTCATCAATATAAATACTCTTGACGCCCATGGCTTCGGCTTTGGCACGTGCGGGCTCAACTTCTTCACCCTGGCCAATATCCGCCGTGAAGGTCACCACTTCGCAATCGTATTCTTCTTGCAACCACTTAAGAATGATAGAGGTATCCAAACCTCCAGAATACGCCAATACAACTTTTTTGATTTCAGACATGATTTCTTTTACACGTACAAAGGTCTTCTGCAGAGCGCGTAGTGTCTGGCTTTATGCCAGAAAGGTCAAGGGCTGGCAGCCACGCAGCACGGGTGCGCGAGCACAGAAAAAGGTGTATAACCATGGTTACCGCGATTTCACAGTATTGAAGACCGATGCAGTGACTGGTGATGTGAAGCGCAGCCCCGTCTCACTTGAGACCACACATAACGAGGTAACTCCAAATGGAAGAAATCAATTTTATTAGTCGCTGGTTACATCTGATGTTCGGCATAACGTGGATCGGTATGCTGTATTACTTTAACTTTGTTCAAGGTGGCTATTTCAAGGCGGCCAGTGCCGAAGGCCTAGCGGACGCCAAAGCAAAACTCGCGCCCAGCGCCCTGTGGTGGTTTCGTTGGGGCGCCATGTTCACGTTTTTGACCGGTTTGTATCTACTGCACACCATCGGTGCCACACTCAAATTTAACCAATACATCATTGCCGGTGCGACCATGGGCACCCTAATGTTCTTAAACGTCTGGCTGATCATTTGGCCAGCACAGCAAATTGCCCTTGGCATGAAACCGGGCGATGGCCCAGCAGCAGGCGCAAAAGCGCTATTGGCGTCACGGACCAATACTTTATTTTCTGGTCCAATGGCGTATTTTATGTTGGCATCGGCCCACAAAGCACAATCACCGACCGACGGGCTTGGCACAGACCTATGGATTGTTTTGGCCATCATTGCATTGCTGGAAATCAATGCCATTTTCGGCAAACAGGGCCCGCTGGCATCCGTGGCTGGCGTAATCCATATGAGTCTATTACTGACGGCTGTACTGGCTGGCGTTTTTTACTTCGTGTAAAACGTGCCTGGGGCTTTTCAAACGCCCTGCAGACCGAGTAAACTCGGTAAAACCAGACGATAAAAGCGCCTCCGGGCGCTTTTATTTTTTGAATTTCATTTATTTTCCATCCACTACTTTGCCGAACAGTGTGCTGTCACCATGCTCCAAAACCTACTGAAGAAGTTTCGTAAAGAAAGGCCAACGCAGTACCCTGAACCAGCGTTAATGAACGCCTATGCACGGCAACCGGTGAGTTTTGTGCGTGGCGAAGGCTGCCAGCTTTGGGACGCTGAGGGCAAACAATATTTAGACGCTCTGGGTGGTATTGCGGTGACGTTTTTGGGGCACAGTCACCCCAAAATCAGTCAGGCGATCTCCTTGCAGGCGACTAAGTT
Source organism: Arenicella chitinivorans (assembly GCF_014651515.1). Lineage (NCBI taxonomy): Bacteria > Pseudomonadati > Pseudomonadota > Gammaproteobacteria > Arenicellales > Arenicellaceae > Arenicella > Arenicella chitinivorans. Next base: position 84,904 of record NZ_BMXA01000003.1, on the reverse strand, counting down.
ACTGCACACCAGCAACCTGTTCCATATTGAAGAGCAATCCAAACTTGGTACTAAGTTCTGCCAGGTTTCCGGTATGGACAAGGTGTTCTTCGGCAACTCAGGTGCGGAAGCGAACGAGGCAGCGATTAAAATTGCGCGGTTACATGCGCGCAAAAAGTCGATCGCCAACCCGGTCATCATCACCATGAATCACGCGTTTCATGGTCGTACGATGGCCACGCTATCCGCGTCCGGCAACCCGAACATCCAGCGCGGCTTTGAACCCTTAGTCTCCGAGTTTATTCACGTCGACTACAACGATATTACCGCGGTTGCAGCCCACGCCGACAACCCAAACGTGGTGGCTGTGATGCTGGAACCCATTCAAGGCGAAGGTGGCATCATTGTACCGGATGAAGGGTATCTGGCTGGAATTCGACAGCTCTGCGATCAACATGGCTGGTTGATGATACTGGACGAAATCCAGGCTGGGATCGGCCGTACCGGCAAATGGTTTGGCTATCAGCATGACGGCGTTCTGCCCGACGTGGTTACCAGTGCGAAGGCACTCGGCAACGGAATCCCAATTGGAGCCTGCGCCGCTCGCGGCGATGCCGCTGAACTGATCCAGCCCGGGAGTCATGGTACGACCTTTGGCGGCAATCCATTCGCCTGCCATGTTGGTAATACGGTGCTGCAGATTATCGAAGAAGAGCATCTGCTGGCGCAAGCCACCGAGATCGGTGACTTCCTGAAAAAGCAACTGCGTCAAAAACTCGGCACACTGCAACAAGTGGTCGACATTCGCGGACGCGGATTGATGCTGGGTGTGGAACTCGATAAAGCCTACGATAACCTTGCTGCTCTGTTCCTGGCACGCGGCTTGGTTGTCAACATTACTGGCGCTGGCAAAGTGATCCGCTTACTGCCATCGGTTCTGCTGAGCGAATCGCAGGCAAAACAAATCGCCGATACGATCCACGACATCGTTTCTGAACTTTAAAATGAAATTCCACCATGTCCGTACAACATTTTCTTACCCTTGATGACCTAAGCCCCTCGATTTTGCGGGACCTGATTGATCGTGCGATCGAACTCAAAGCCGATCTACGTGCCGGCAAATCTCATTTGCCGCTAAAGCAAAAAAGTCTGGCAATGATCTTCAGCAAATCATCGACGCGTACTCGCGTTTCGTTCGAAGTTGGCATGCGTCAACTTGGTGGCGGCAGTTTGTATCTGAGTCCGAGCGATACACAAATCGGGCGCGGTGAACCCATCAAAGACACAGCCCGTGTCGTCTCCAGCATGGTCGACGGCATCATGATCCGAACCTCGTCGCATGCGGATGTAGAAGCGTTCGCACACCACGCCAGTGTGCCAGTAATTAACGGACTGACTGACTATTGTCATCCATGCCAGTTATTGGCTGACGTGCAAACATTTCAGGAATTGCGTGGCGATATCCAAGGCGCGACGATTGCTTGGATTGGCGATGGTAACAATGTTTGTAATTCATTTATGAACGCAGCTCGTGTGTTCGGATTTACCTTACATATTGCGACCCCTGCTGAGTTCGCTCCAACACCACAACTGATCGAACTCAATAAGGCACACGTGAAGGTCATGACGTCACCGCAAGAAGCAGTACGCAATGCCGACGCCATCGTCACCGATACGTGGGCCAGTATGGGGCAAGAATCTGAGCGTGCAGAACGCGAAGCCGCGTTCCGAGGTTACTGCGTTGATCAGCAACTCATGAACTTGGCGAATAAAGACGCGCTGTTTCTTCACTGTTTGCCGGCGTATCGCGGTTTCGAAGTTACGGATGAGGTCATCGAAGGCACACAAAGTGCAGTGCTGCAAGAAGCCGAAAATCGCCTCCATGCACAGAAAGCGCTGCTGGAATATTTGTTGACCTAGGCATGCCAAATTCGTTTCTGACCGTCGAACAGTTACGTATCAGCTACGATGCGCAACCCTCTGTCGTCAACAATGTGAGTTTCGCTTTGTCGGAAGGCGAACTGGCCTGTCTCTTGGGACCCAGCGGCTGCGGTAAAACCACTGTGCTGCGCGCCTTGAGTGGCTTTCAAACACCCGACGCCGGACGCATTAGGCTCGATGGTAAGGTTCTTTCGACACCGGATCATGTTGTACCACCCGAACAACGCAACGTCGGCATGGTGTTCCAAGACCATGCGTTGTTTCCGCACCTAAAAATTGGCGACAATGTCGGCTTTGGGTTGGCGAAGCTAAAGGCTACGGAACGCCGTGACCGCGTCATGGAAATGCTGACATTAGTTGGTATGCAAGATTATTACGATGTCTACCCGCATCAGCTTTCAGGCGGCCAAAGTCAACGAGTTGCTTTAGCGCGGGCTATTGCTCCAAGGCCTAAGCTGCTGCTGATGGACGAACCTTTCTCAAACCTCGACACCAGTCTACGCGAGAATCTGGGGTATGAAGTACGTGCCCTGTTAAAACGCCTTGGCATTACAGCCATTATGGTGACGCACGACCAACATGACGCCTTTGCGCTCGGCGACCAAATCGGCGTAATGCAGCAGGGCGCGTTGATGCAATGGGGAACTTCGTTCGACTTGTATCATGCGCCACACAGCCGCTTTGTCGCCAAGTTCATTGGTGATGGTGTGTTTGTGTCTGGTGAAATGGTTGAAGATCATACAGTCATTACCGGCTTCGGTGAGCTGCGCGGCGAGCGTGTTAATCAATCACTAGCAGGCAAAAAAGTGGACTTATTACTGCGACCTGATGATGTCAAGTACGACCCGCAAAGTGCAATCCAAGCACGGGTAATCCGCAAGGCATTCAAAGGCGCACAAACGCTGTACACACTGCTTACCAGTAGCAACGACACATTATTGTGCCTGGTACCGAGTCACGATGACTACGAAATCGATGACATCATCGGCATTCGAATCGACGCGGACCACTTAGTATGTTTCGAACAGCAAGTGGTCGGTAGCGAGTTCTTGCGAAGGTGACGGTTTAGACTGCGATATTGTGATTAACGGCCATCGCAGAGGAGATCAATGCCTGCCCCTGTGGTGCCCGACATGCACGGACCACTGAGTTTTCTGACTTAACAACTCCACAATTGTCACACGCTTGGAGCAGTGAGCGACGGTTTAACGGGTCCACGACCGTGACCCATTGATGACGGTGCTCCGATGTAGGACGATCGAACTTGTGTCTAATTTTCATACCCTTCCCCTGATCAAATCACATCTTTGTCTAGAATAGTATTACCACGATTATGTTACTAATCGGCGACAGAACTAACATACCGTCTGGTGGTGAAATTCGTATTCACAATACATCACATAGACGCAAAAACAGATCGACCTGCCGTAATAAACACACCAAAAAATGCTCGCCAGTCTGAGCGGTTAAGTAATTCAAATTGTCGCTGATGTGTATTGGGGTCACGAAATCGCTGTTTGCGTAGTTCGCTCTGCTTCACCACCGGCTCATGATTCATGATCATTAAATAGTCGCCAGCGTGTTCGCCCAGCTCGATTGCGAAGACTCGATTATTAAAACGCGGTGTTAGAGCCTCTGTCTGCGTATGGCCAACCACGATTCGTTGGACACCGAACTGTGTTAACGTTGCTTCAATGTGCGATTGGGTTGCCAGCGAATAGGCGTCGGTTGCATATAAGTAACCACGGTATTGCGTCGGCGACGTTGGCCCGAATACTTGAGGATCATGATTGTTGAGCATAAGGGCACTGCGATGCCGCTGATTCCACTGTTCCACCGTCAAACCCAGCTGTAATGCACTGGGACTGATGCCACCATGCACGAATAGCGTGTCGCCCAGCGTCAGCATAATTGGTTTACTGCGCAACCACCGACCAAGCACCGTTTGAGCAGACCAGGCATCCGCATACGGCATCATTTGTTCAGTGGCCCAAAGGTGTTCCGGTTCCACACTCGAGAGTCGGCCTTGCAACACGTACTGTTCATGATTGCCTAAAATTACATGTACCGCACCACCCGCGATGGTTGCTTCATATTCAAGTGCATGCAATTTCCACAGCAAATCGAAAACCTGGCGACCACGATCCACGCTGTCACCAAGAATCACCAGCTGACCATCTCCAAAGGCCCATCGCCCAGCATCATCTAATACACCAGCGTGTTTACCCCAATCCAGAAAATACGCCAAATTCCCCTCTAAATCGCTGATCACGGCTACGTTGTTGTCTGAGCTGAAGGGCCGCTGTGTTGCTTGTGTTGTCATCCAATGAATATGTCGCCGATGATCTCGACATTGGAGGTCAATTTCGGTTGCTGTCACCAGTTCACGCTGTACATCTTGACCACACACCCAAGAAACTTCATAGCGATTATCCGCGCGTGGTGCCACAATTGGTCCTTGTGGCATACGCAAATCGGGTTGCTCTGCATGGATTGCCAAGTCTGCACGCCAGGCTAGAAACTTTGCCCCAACCGGAATCATGATGCGTTGATAAATACCCCCTTCTGTGAACACCACCACCGCCCGTGACATGGCAAGGACAAACCACGTCAGGGCGATGATAATGAGGGACAACCCGATCCACATACTTATACGACGCCAGCGCCGAACCATACGCTAATGCACCTCTAGAAAGCCTTCATGCACCAGACGCTGTGCTAATATTTGACGACTCTTTTGATCAAGACCCGGAATTTGATCAACGCAGAACTTTCGACATTGTTCGAAGAACGTCAGGCTTGGTTTCATGGCTTTCGGAAAATGCATTGACTTACCGTCGAACAACAGTGACAACTGCGACTCGTTTTCGAACACTTTCCACACCATGTGGGGTTTCACTTGGCAATCAGTTTCTTGCTCGATCACATTATTTTTGACCAAACTGCTGAGTTGCGTGTCCAGAATCGGATACCGTTCTAGAATATATTTCTTGTATAGCCGCTCGCGGTACTTAGATAAGTCGGCCTGCTGCATGATCTCAACCAACTGGGCACGCAAGGCTTCATCATCAAATTCGCCTTTGGGTAATAAACCATGCCGAAGATCGACATGTTGTTTGCAAACACTGTTTAATACCTCACGCAACAAGTCTTTTACCGCCAAGGGACGCAGCCCCATAGTCACGTGCAAGCTAGCTTGGTCCTGCGCACTGGCTTTGTGCACGAAGCCGCGCGGAATATAAGCAATGTCACCTTCTTCCATTAGAAATGAGGTAATGTGTTGCGCCTTCGCGCCGGTCTCTGGGTCGTATTTTTGATTCTCTGTGGGCAGTGGTACCGGGTTATCATAAATCTCCCATTGCTTGGTGCCGTGAACCTGCATCACCAGCACACAGTGTGTATCCCAATGTGCCTTGAAGCCGGTTGCCTGCGCTGGCGTGAGATACACATTGGTACGCAAATCAATATGCAGTTCATTTTCAAGGTTTCGAATCAATTTGGCGAGCTGCAGATGATTGCGATCCAAGTTTTCAAAAATAATTGTCGAACCATTTTCAAATTCTTTCAACACCACGTTGCCGTTGGCTTTGTTCTTCTTCGAAAATGCTTGGAATTCACGCTTCTCACCATTATTAAAAATACGCATGTCCGACGCTCGAAACATACGAGAAGCAAACACTTCGTTCAAGGTCTCTAGATTCAGAATCTCTTTATAGTAATCTGGGTTATTGCGTTTAATGATAAAGGGCTTTTTCTCCCAATAATCATCAAAAAAGTCCTGTGCGGTCAGCGGCCGCAGCACACTTTCTAGGGTGAAATCACTGACAACACCATTGTCCGGTGTCGAGTCATCAAGTTGACTAAATAACATGGGCACTCTCCTGGTTTGCATAAGATTGAAATTGGTGAGCCAGACGCATCAGGTCGGATGGTCGGTCATCGGGGTTTCGCTGCAACATGTCGCCAATCAGATTGTGCAGCGCTGGCGGAATCGGCTGCCCATCCGGCGTTGTTGTTGGCAGCCTATATTCAGCGGACATAATGGCACGGTGCAATTCGCGATAGGTTTTACCCCGAAACGGCAGTGTGCCGGTCATCACATAGGCAATCACAATACCTAGCTGGTAACACTCGCTTGCTCGCGTTGGTTGTGAATGGCACACCCGGGTCCAGCTCTCGGAAGCACGCTCGGGTGGCGCAAAATGTGGTGTTGCACCACCGCTAGGACGGTAGTCTGAATCCTGCATGCTGGCACAGCCGAAATCGATAACGGTTATCTGCCGTGTTGGCGAACACATAAAGTTGCCAAGATGAACATCACCGTGCAATACACCGGCGTCGTGGATCTCTGCAAACAACCTCAATAGCTGCATCGCCATGTCCAAACGCTGCAGCAAACATAATGGCTGCGAACGCACGTATTTGTCCAACCGATCTCCGCACACATAGTCCATTGCGAAATAGGCCGGCGAGGTAGCACAGAAAGTCCGCGCAGCAACAACCCCAGACACACCGTCTAGACGCGTGAGCACCCGAAACTCATTCTCGAGATCACGCAGAATGTCACGACGTGCCGACTGCGTAACGACTTGTTCTTTTATATTCTTGATCACTTGCAAGCCGTCTGGCGTGTTGACCAAGCACACAGCATCAAAACGCTTGTCTTTAAACGTACGTCGGTGCTCGAATCCGAGCGGTGCGATCGACTGCTCCGCGGTTTCGGCGTTGGTGTGAATCGGATTTAGGAGCAGTGTGGCAGCAATCTGGCGCGCGAACGCACGAAGATCTCGCTGCCGTGCGTCGGTCAACTGGATTCTTTCTTGCTTACAATAGCGGCGGATCGCCTCATCGGTGGTACAAGGTGTTTCGAACTGCTGCACAAAAGTCATGATTGCTCGATTAATTGCAAATCGCGCTTTGCTTGGACCGCGCGTGACCGTCGCAATCACCTGATCGCTGGTTGGATTCGCTACCTCAAAATGAATCGATTCTCGTTGTTGGTAAAGCTGCATAACTACACCGCCTCCTCACAAATAATGGTTTGGTCATGACTCGCGGTGTCGTCAATGACACGACCACCAGCCATCGAAATCACGCGATCCACCCGCAGCTGATCAATCGGCTCATGCGAGGTGAAGATCAAGGTCCGATTATCAAATTCATTGAAGAAGTGACAGATTTTCTCCTTCGACGCTTTATCCACACCGCGAAAAATCTCATCGAAAATAAGCACGCTACAGTCACTCACGATGGCCCGTAACAAAAGTATTTTACGACGCTGCCCAGCCGATAAATTACTGCCACCGTCGCTGATCAACGCATCGACATGAAGCTGGCTCGGACAAATAAAGTCATCGGCGCCGATTTTCTTTGCCAGTGAGTAGATGTCGAAATTGCGCGTGTCTCGTCCCAAATAGATATTAAAATTAAGGGTGTTATTGAAAATCTTGTCTTCAGGTCGTGTCAGCAAAACACTTTTTCGCGCATCTGGCTCACTAACGAACCCGCCGTCGGGATCGACGTACTGAATGGTGTGCGGCTCCGTCGGTTGTAACGAGCCACCAATTAAACTAAGCATCGTGGATTTACCACAGCCATTGGCGCCATCCACGTACACTGTTTCACCTTGGTGAAATGCTATCCGATCTATGTTCAATGCAAATTTCTGATTCGGAAACTGGTAGTGCAGGTCACGGATATCGATTCGACTTATCGACTTACGTTGACCAACTTTGGGCGCGGACACCGGTTCAGCACCGCAAAAGTCAAAGAATCGCTCCACCACCACAATACTTTCCTGCAGCATAAGTTGTGCACTAAGGAGCGTGCGCATGGCACTGAAGGTAATCTCAGCCAGCCCAATCACCGCCAGCACCTGGCCCAGCGACAAGGCGTTATCGTTAATGAGTAAGCGCCCAGCCACCATCACCATCGCGATGGAACCAATCACGCTAATAAAGCGTGGAAAGTAAGACAGGAAAAAGCCAGTAAACCGGGCTTTCTGCTGCACGCGAAGATAGCTCTCAGTGATGACCGCATCTTCGTCCATAAAAAAGGTTTCGCTTTGACAACGGCGGATAATGGAATGTCCCTCTACTTTGTCGAGCAGAGTGTTTAACAACTTGCCTTTCTCGGTGAACAGGGTCGATTCCAAATTGCGCACCACGGAAGACGCGTAACGAAACACCACCAGATACAGCGCGCCGATACCAAATACGATCAATGCAAGCGTGGCATTGTAGAAAAACAACATGCCAATCGAGAACACCACGATGACGGAACTCAACAACACGTCGTTGATAAATTTAGAGACTAATTGCTTAACTTTTAGAATGTCATTGACGCGCTGCGCCAAGTCCCCTTTGCTGTAGGTTCGAATGTACTCCTCGTTGGAAAACAACAACTGGCGACTGAAGGTTTGATAGAAGTATTTGTCCAGTATCTGATCCATAAATATCTGGCTGGCGGTTTTGAGTACGTTCAAAAAGAACTCGCCAAAACGAAAAATAAACAGCACAAAAGCGAATGAATACAGGGTCAGGATATGCCGCTTAGGAAAAATCTCGTCGATCAGAATCTGATTCGCGTAGACAGCTATGTACGTCATCATGGCAGCCAAAAATCCGACCATCATGAAGCTCGAGAGCAACCAAGAAGATTTCTTGGAACGCAAAATGATGCCGAACAAACGTGCGATCACCGAACTGTGTTGTTTGTCTTCCACCACACCATCGGGTTGAATGTAGTTTTCAAGATCGACCGTGAGTAACACCGGAGTTTTGATGTTCGTGGCGTCGTTGATGTAACGCAGCTTCCGAAAATGCGATGGCAAGACCTTCTTTTCGTCGGCCTCGATCAGCGAACCTAGAAATGCTTTTTCATCTTGCGTGTCGTGAAACCCATGCTGCTTAGCGAACCAATCAAAATAGCCTAGTTTGTTGTAGGTCTCGATGCAATTGGCTTTGAGTGACACGTCGACTGTCAGTCCATACGAATCCAATCGCTCCTGAATGTACTGTCGCGTATGTGCAATTAAGATGTCTTCATTGACCTTAGATGTCGAATGCGTGAGCTTTGCTTCTAACGTCTCAAGCGACCAGTTTCGAAACTCACCGTTTGCTGGGTCCATCACCAAGGCGTGGTTTTTATAGATCGATTTGATCAAGATAAAGTGCTTGCGCAAACCAGCAGTCACCATTGCAATCAATGGTGTTCGGTCGGCTAGCTGCGCCAGCGGATTGGACTGGGTTCCTAATGCGATGTAATCGCAATCAAAACCATTGGCCACCAGATGACTTTTGACACTTTGGAAAGAAACGCCCTCTTCATCCAGGGTCAGCGATGCCTTAATCTGGTTACGATTAATATTTATCTTTTTCAGGTTGTACAGTGTCTTGACGACGCTAACGGCGCAATCATTGGTGTTGCGTTGTTTGTCACCTAGATTACTGCACACAATTTTTTCGACGAAAGCGTTCATAGTTTATGCCGGTTTTTCTAGGTTGAATTTCTTCAGAATGTAGTCAAGCAGACTGATGGTTCCAATATCGATATTTGCCTTGAGGCTGAAACCCCGTTTCAAAGTGTAGTAGTCCTTGGGCATCTGTAGAATTTCGACATCGGCGATATAGCTCGGCTTATTTAACAATTCCGAAGTCACTTTTTCTGGTGAAATAGCGACCACCTTGCCAGTCACCACGCCGTGTTTAAAATGGTTCCAAGCCCAGATTTCTAGATTCACATTCTGTGCGACGCGTGCATCCTTATACTGCTCATCCGTCAGTGCCAGTTGCGCTTTCAGCGTTGGTTCAACATCAGGTGAGATAATCAAAATCACTTCATCCTTATTGATCATGTTGGACTTATTCAAGTTGTCAGACAAGTGCGCTACTGTGCCGGTTATGGGTGCTCGAATCGAAAACCGCGCAACCTCAGTCATTAGGTTTTGATATGCCAGCTGTTCTTCTTTAATTTTTTGCTGCGCGTCATTGAGCTGAGTCGCAATCTCATTCAGCTCGATCTTAGAAGAGACAATCTTTTCTCGAATCGATGACAGCTCGATTGATGCTTCGATATCTTTTAGGGCATGCAAAATTGGCTGTTCGCTTAGTTTTTGTTCTAGGGTTTGCAATTCACCAATCGTGCTGTTGGTGGAACGCAGTATCTCCAGACGACGCAGTTCTGAAATACTGCGGCTGTCAACATTTGCTAAGGACTGACTCAGCTTCTTAGCCGTGGTAACCGCTTTGACTGACAATTCTTTTTGTTGGTCCAGCAACTTTTTCTGCGACCCCTGCTGCGCAGCCAGCAACACTTTCTTCTGAGCTTTTTGATCATGAATGTCTTCCAACAATGCCACATTCTCACTGATCAGAGCTTGCTGAGATTCCAGAGTCTGGATCTGAAATTCCAACTTCTCGATAGTTAACCGTTGCATCTCCAAGGTCCGCCGTGTTTCTTGGTCATCGAACTCCACCAACAGATCACCCTTCTGAACGTGTTGATTGACACGCACGTGGTTTTTACGAACCAGAAACTGACGTTCCGCACGCAGACTGCGGGGGCCACTGTCACTTGAGATCACACCTTCGACCTGTTCAATCTGTTCCGTTACAGGGACAAAATTTAGCAGCACGATCACGATGATCGGAGACAGCAAGATGCTGATCCCAACGAAAATTGGTAGTCGATCAGCGACGTATTTGGAATTAATTCGAGACATAAGACACGCTTCGTATAAGGACGAAAAGATGGTGGAGCCTCAAGCTGAGAGCGTAGGATCTCGGGGTAGGTTTCCCAGCATAAGGCTCCACCACATCACAATGCGCGTAAGCGTAAAGAACGCTCGCTTAGTTGTTAACGTTGTGCGCGCTAGTCAGCGTCCAAAACTCAAACCACTCATTTTGGTCGTCGTTCGCCAGCGCCGCGCCTGCTGTATCGTCAACTTCGGTGATGATGTCCATGTTTTCAATTGACAACTCTGCAACTTTTTTCTCTTGGTCTAACTTTTTCATTTTGAACCTCTGTTTGATTGTTAAGTTAAATTTAAATGTCAGTGACATACCTGTGTATGCCTGACCGACGAGACCAGTTTAGAGATTTGCTGTGTTAGAGTTTGATGGGTACGTAATTTGTGGCTAATAGTTTGTTAATTTTGCAAGCTTTTGATTTGGCATCACTGTAATGACGATGTAATGAACAAATTATCAATAAATACAACATGTTACGCCTAAATAATTAGACTACCCAAAGGTCACAGGCCGATAAAAATTCGCCAGCAAGACAAGCAAATACATGCAACAACCTGGGTATTTTCATCGCGCCTTCGCCGATTGAACGGCTAGTCCCTGCTGCAAAGTGTATGGTACAGTTTGCGATTGACCCTACGCTGCCCAAACATAATTGATGAGTAGACCCTTTACCCTTGGCGCCTGGCAAATATCGCCGGACCAGAACAAGCTTTCTCTCGGGAACCAAGAGTTCTTCGTGGAACCGTTGGCCATGGCTGTTCTAGTTCATTTCGCTGAGAATCCCAACAAAGTTGTGAGTCTGGAGGAACTGATCCAGCATGTTTGGAAGGGGCGTATCGTCGGCGACCATGCGATCTATCGCGTCATAAATCAAATTCGCAAAATACTTGGCGAAGACCAAAATAATGCCTATATCACGACGATACGAAAAAAAGGCTACCAGTTAGTGCAACCAGTGCAATGGCAAGCGGCGCCAGATCCTGGTTCACCGGCACCAACGCAAACGAGTATTGACCAAGCGCCACTGTCGCCTACTCGGACTAACTCAACAAAATTTTTATCGTTATTGGTCGCCCTTCCATTGCTCGTAGCCGCTTTCTGGGTTGGATCGTATTATTTGACCAAGTCTGCCAGTTATCGGGCCATGCAGGCGTTTAATCTCATTAAACCCTTCAGTGTCCTAATTGGGCAGGAAAAAGACGCAGCTTACTCGCCCGATGGGCATTCTATTGCGTATGCCCATCGAGCGAAAGGCGAACCATTTTTTAAACTGTACGTGCAGTCGGTGGATGGCGAATCTCCAAGACAACTAACTCGAGGCAGTGGTGACGATACTTCGCCATCTTGGTCACCTGACGGCAGCTCTCTGGTGTTTGTACGGCACCATGAAGGCCAGTGCCAGATAATGCAAATGAAGACGCACGATACCAATACCACGGCATCGCCAGTTGTCGACTGCCACGCCAGCGGCCTACCCAACGAAGTCGTTTGGGGCCAAGACGAACATATTTATTACACCGATTCACTCTCGGCGGTCGACCCATACAAAATTTATAAGTATTCCACCAAGACTTCAAAGCGTGAGCAACTTACCAACCCTGAAAGCGGCAAGTCAAAAGGCGATATTCATATTGCCTTATCCAATGACAATCGTCGCCTGGCCTTCTCGCGTGACCTGAATTGGGGCAATACCGAGGTCAATGTGCTTGATCTACACACCTCCAGAATCACCACGTTGTTCAACCTGAACGGTTGGCGAAAAGCCCTGGCCTGGTCTCATGATGGGGAATTCCTGTACTACATAGATACTAACGACGATGTTTACGCGTATTCCCTGAAACACAAATTTCACAAACAAGTCCTAGGTAACACAGACACCTTACACGCGATCAGCGCACACCCGCTGGAAGACAAACTGGCCATCATGACTGGCGAAACCGGCGTCGATATATGGGGACGAACCACCGATGCTAGCGATACTGACGAACCGGTTATTCAATCCAGTGAAATTGATTTGTATCCCGAACTTGCTAATCAATCCGATGATGTCGCGTTTATGTCGCTGCGAAGCGGGCAACCCCAGATCTGGATACGCAGTAAGCAACGAGAGTATCAACTCAGTAAATTCACCGATGGACGACTAATCCCGCGTTTACGCTGGTCACCCGATGATAGCGCCATACTGGCCACGACCGACACCGAGGTATACACCTTTGATGTCGCTAAAAAGACCTATCAAACTATTTGGCAGGGTTCTAAACCGTCACGCATTGAAACCGCCAGCTGGGCTCTGGATGGCAAATCGATCTACTTTTCCTCGGACCTGGACGGCGACTGGCAGATTTATCAAAAACAACTCGGTACCGACGAGCCACCAGTGAAAATCACTGAACGCGGCGGCTACGCCCCTGAGCTAACCGCCAACGGCGACATGTTGTTTTACAAATACCACCAGAATGGAATCTGGAAAATGAACCTTGCCGACAAATCCGTCGAAAAACTGGTCAACGACACCAACATCTACGCCTACGATGCGTTGTATGCGCGAGGTAATGGGTTCTATTACCTATCGATTGGCAAGGATACCAATACTTTGACTTATGTCGATCTCACAACGCGGGACCGCCAGACTTTGTTTCCGATACTCAATCCGTTACTGGATTACACCATTTCTGCCGACCAGAAACGCGTGCTGTTCCCCAAATTTTTGAACGAAGAAACTGAAATTAAAATTCTCGAAAAGCGCCACTAGCAGCGATAAACACGACTGCGTTTAACTCTACGGTAGAACGGGGAAAATGCCGAGAGAACGTCCTGTCCTCTCATTGGCATCCCCTTGATTCCCCAGGCTTCAGGGTAGGAGTAAGCCTGAGACCAAGACATTTGCAGTGCCGGGTCGAAGAGCACCACAATCTGGAAACTTACTCTTGCCCCACGATGTTTGGGTCTCTTGAACAGCACCGAGGGCACACATAACAAAGAACACCTGGCTCATCCACCGCATTTACCCCCGATGACGCCGACGCAGAAGCCGGGCTAGTTGCCAATCCAAGGATGAAAGTCGCACTCAAAGTCGCAATAAGTTTTGTCAGTTTCATTGTTGTCCTCTTATATTAAAGTTGTGATTACAAACGAGTTGTGAATAGATGTTGTTGTCCCCGCCCTCAAACCGCACAGCTTGAGAGAAAACGAGTTGATTGTTTTTCATATCAAATGTGCCAGCGACAGAAACGTATTGATTCACACACGCATCGATTTTTTGCAGATCGCGCTCAGTAAGTTGTTGAATCGAAACCGAGTGGTAGTAGTTGCCGTTTAGCGCATCCTCTCGATTCAAAAACAAACGAAGCTCGTCGCTCATCGCTAAGTACCCGAAGGTCTTAATCTGTCGATGTTGGTACTGCTTGGCATTCGCAATCAATGCCACCATCGCAACCTCCGCTTCATCCGAAGGCACACATCCCGTCAGACCAATGCAAACCGCCAGTATTGACAGCTTTCTAACCTGAGATTTGCAATTTCGATTTAACAAAGTGTCCTCTTGTAACCTTCTAGCAGAACATCAAACCTGCATTGCGTTGACGCTGCTGTGTTGCGATGAGAAAACTATAAAAAGATCGCGACCGACTTGTTTAATGTCTGCGTAATGATTAGTTAATGATTTTTTATTTATTTAAAATCAAACACTTACAAACCACTGAATTTCAATCACCCGATGCGACCTAAACCAATAACACATCTCGAGAAAGGTTCAAAAACCGTCTATCAGACCTAACCCTTGGCTGGTGACGCAGTGGACGGTCGCTAAGATGGCAATGATCTGATTCCGTCTTGCGCGGTGCCGAAGGTCATGCTGATATTGTTACGCGCGGCGACTGAAATGAGGATCTACTCGTACGCAGCCCCTTGATGAATCAGCCTCTTTGCCAGTCGCGCTCGGATCGATATCAGCGGTGGATAGCAACGCCCCGGTGTCGTAGCGCCAATCTCATGTTTGCGTTGCTAAACGTTGATCACAGGTGGGCTGGCAGGCTACGCGGACGGACCAACGCTTCACGAGATCTGAGACTGTCATGCGTTTTCTGTAATTGCGCTTAAAGTTGCGCTGACCAGGCCTAACACCGAGATAAAGATTCTTCAGGCGAACGTCACTTCCTTGGATTGGAATCACGACTTTGCGTAAACATAATTTTGAACGCTGTCTTTTCCAAGGTTCCAACCTCGACTGCGAGACGGTGATCGGGCTTCCGTGTGTAGCGGATTCGTTGAGGAAAGTCGTGTTCAGGATTGGTGAATGTCGCACTTTTCTCACCACACACACTGAGTTTGAACGCAATTGGCAACGGATTTTCAGGCACTTTTGCAAGGTAAAATACATCACCGGACATAAAGAGCAACCGGAGTGATTCTTGACTGACCACCTCTCGACCAGCCCGACGAACCATGCTTCGCCCTTCAAAGGTGTGATCACTGACCCGCCACCAAGACTCGTGGTAACTGCGTTTTGGTGTTTCAGATACCCAATCGCCCTGCATCCACTCCAGTGCCGCCATTGAATGACAGTCAGCGGCGCAAGCCTTTGCGACCCAAAACAAAAACACCACCATGATAAGTATCTGCGTCGGGGCAAGTCTCATTAGGTTAGTCTCTGCTAGTCACTGTCCATTGGTTTTAACAGCAGCAGTTTTATTCCAAATCCGATGAAAAAGGTACCAGTGATCGATTTCAACACCCGACGTAATCTCTTGCCAGTCGCACCGACGTCTATTTGACTCAACAACATTACCATCAGTGAAAACCAAACTACATTAATCAGCATATGTGTGGTCACCAGCATGTACGCGACCGTCGAGCTGCCCTCTAATGGCAGAAATTGAGGAAACGCGGCAAGATAAAAAATTGATACCTTTGGATTAAGCACGTTAGTTAAAAAGCCCTCCGTGACACCTGTGCGGATTGAGTAGGACTGTGCTCGTCCGACTGTACGGACCGGCGCGATGGTTGAATCACTCCGCCAAGCATCAATCAAGGACCGTAATCCGAGCCAGATCAGATAAGCCGCACCACAGAATTTAAATATCTGATACGCCTGTGCCGACTGCACAATCAACATTGAGATGCCAAAAACCGCTAGTGTGCCGTGCACATAGAATGCGCCGATAAAACCGACGATATTAGCAATCGCCATTGGCCTGCCCGCGGCATAAAAAGTCTTGGTAACCAGCAGACCATTGGGCCCAGGCGAAATCACCAATAGTGTTGCCATGACCACAAACCCCATTACGCTCGTCAATTCCATCGAAAACTCCAAGTGCGTACGTTTTAATTACCCGTGTCCGGGCCAAGAATTACCATACCGCGTCACAGCCAGCGGTGTAAAGCGACACGTAATAGGATATTGACATATGCATTTTCATATATATGATATTCCATATATATTATGTCTTTCGCACAAACAATGAACCCCTTACAACTTTTCAAGTGCTTAGCCGATGACACTCGACTCAAACTCGTACTGTTGGTGGCAACACGCAAAGAAGTCTGCGTCTGTGATCTAACCGACGCGCTGGACTTGGAACAACCCAAGATTTCTCGCCATTTGGCAGAACTAAGGAACTGCCAGGTATTGTATGGCGAACGACGCGGACGATGGGTCTATTACCAACTCGATGCAAACTTACCATCGTGGGCTCAAACGGTTATCCAGACCACTCTGGCAAACAATGGAGATTTTTTCCAAGAAGCACGTGAACGGCTTACTAAATTATGCTGCTGATCAACACAGAATCGCGCCGATCTCTCACCCTTACTAACTAGAATCGCAAACCATGTCTAACGCAACTTCATTACCAAACATTGACTCATCTCAACTAGAGACGCCCTTGTTCGACAAAAAATCGGACAACAAGCTCACGCATGCACCACGCATCCTGATGCTGTACGGCTCTTTACGCAAACGGTCTTTCAGCCGCTTAGTGACCGAGGAAGCTGCGCGCTTACTCGAACATTTTGGTGCCGAAGTGCGTGTATTTAACCCAGAAGGTCTACCTCAACCAGACACCACTGATTTTGACCACCCGAAGGTCAAGGAGCTGCTGGAACTGATGGTGTGGTCGGAAGGCCAGGTTTGGTGTTCGCCTGAGCGACATGGGTCCATGACCAGCATCTTCAAAAGTCAGATCGACTGGGTACCTTTGAGTCTTGGTGCTGTCCGTCCGACACAAGGGAAAACGCTGGCGGTCATGCAAGTCTGCGGTGGTTCACAATCATTCAATGTGGTTAATCAACTGCGGGTTTTAGGACGCTGGATGCGCATGGTCACCATTCCCAATCAATCCAGCGTAGCCAAAGCTTATCTGGAATTTGACGATGATGATCGAATGAAACCTTCGTCTTATTACAATCGTATCGTAGACGTAATGGAAGAACTGGTGAAGTTCACCTTGCTGGTAAGACATCAAAAAGATTATCTGGTGGATCGGTATTCCGAACGCGTAGAATCCGCTGAACAACTCAGCCAGCGCGTGAACCAACGCTCAATTTAATGTAGGTTAACGTGGCCAGCACTATTTCATCAGCGGCGCCGATCACGGTGCGCCTTACTCGGCCTGATGATGCCACTCAAATCCGCGATATCTATAATCAAGGTATCGAATCCGGTGAATCGACCTTTGATACAACGCCAAGAAGCGTGAGTGATATCGAACCCTGGTTCAACACGCTGGATGACTACCCGGTGCTAGTCGCTGAGCAGAATGATCAACTGATTGGCTTTGCACGTATATTCGAATATCGAGCACGCGCTTGCTACCGCCAAAATACGGAGTTTTCGATCTATTTAACTAACGCTGCACGCGGCCATGGTGTCGGCACCAAGTTATTGCGTCAGCTTATCGAGCGGGCAGAGACTCTAGGCTATACCAAATTGCTGTCACGTATATTCACCTTTAATCACGCCAGCTTGGCACTGTGTCGTAAGACAGGGTTTCGAGAAGTCGGATTCTATGCACGACATGGCCAAGTGAATGGTCAATGGTTGGACGTGGTGATCGTTGAAAAGTTACTCAATCAGGATTAATCAACTTTGGGGCTCTTGAACACCGTACACAGCCTGATCAACCCAGTCTTCATACACTTCTGAGGCACGGAACTCATCGAATACTGTATCGGATAACGATGCCCCAAGTTGGACTGCCACGCCATATTGCTTGGCCAGTTTAATCAAGTCCAGCATGTCCTGGTGACGCTGTTCAAAGGTCAACATATACAATTTGGTGGTGTACAAATCGGCAAGTTCGGGCTCTTTTACGAGTGCGGTGTCAATGGTCTCAAATGCCTCATCCATACGTTCGAGCACAGACATCACATTGGCTTTTAAATTCAGCACCGAGGCATCGGACCCATAACGTCGCTCAATCGACTCAACACAGGCATACGCTTTTTGATAATCGTTCTGGTAAAAATGATGGTCTAGTAAGGCAAAATCCAGAGTTGGGTCATCACCAAAATGTTGATTCAACTCACTCAATGCATCGCGATACAGCACCTCACTCGTTTGCATTGCGTAACCTGCTCGTAGTAGCAATATAACCTTAGTCGTCCTGATTCCTTCCGGCAAAGTGTCAAGCAACTGTAGCGAAGCAGCAAAGTCGCCGCGCTTACCGGCTTCAGCCATCTTCGTGAAGACGGCCACGACATCATTGTCCACATCGTCTATTCCAAGCAAACGTTTCATGGTATTCGCGCTGACTTCACCAAACAAACCCATCGTCGTGGCCGTTGATTTGCTGTGAAACTGCCCTTTAGAGGCAAACATCAAGTCGTGAATACGCGCGCTCTTTTCACCACCAAACTCACTGTCGCGGACCAGCAACTCTATGTATTCGTAACCGCCGCCGTCAATGACAAGTCGAATTACCGGACGCCCTTGCTTGGTTTGCCCAATATATTTGGCAACGGGGTTGGTGGCATAGGCCTGAGCAAAGAGCATGTTCGAAAACGAGCGTTTTTTATAAACGCCACATGTGCGCAATTTAAACAAAACTTGTTGCGCTGTGCCATCGTGCATCCAATTAGCGACGCGAGCACAAAATGCATCTGTGTCAAACAGTCGATCCATCTGCGCATGATCCCGCGCATTAAAGTAATTAGCAAAGCTTGCAGCCAGCGCTGGCTGACGTGGCGGCTCAGCCTGTGCTGACACTGACACGCAGAGCATCGCGCACAGCATTGTTGTCGTCAGCGTACAAATGGCGATTCTACGACCGATATTATGCATTGCCTTACCCATCCCTTAATTTAGATTGATTTAATTTTTCTAGTATAACGGTCGCGACGACAAATTCTCAGTATCAATGACCGTTCCCTAACATAGACTCAAAAGGTCTTGACCCAACGAGGCGATGCCGTGGTAGTTGGCTCTTCGTTCGACTCTTATAACGAGAGCGGCAAACACTGCACGAGATCAGACGAATAAGCCGCCGAACAAAACACTCTATGCGAAATGGCGCAAACGAAGCAAGGCTCAATAGCTTGTCACTTAGCGCCGGTGTTTGCGTGCCATTACGCTGACAGCATTGAGTGTTAGTCATGACCTCAGCAGGCTGAATTGACTCCGGAACGACTCACCAAATAATGTTTTTGCAGCCTTACTCACGGACCAACCAATGTGTCACGAATAGCATGACATTTAAGAATGATACGCGTGGCTTGTTACAATTATTGACTATATACAAACCCAGTTGCGACAACGAAGATTAACTGCCAAATCATAATAACATTGGAAAACAATCACATGGCATCATCCAAGTATTACGCCAGGCTGCATGGCTGCTAGTGCTCAGCTTAGCATTTCTCGTTAACGCTTCCTCACACGCACAAAATAAGGTCGTTGTAGTGCCGATGGCGGGCGACTCGGTAAATCAGGCTCGAATACCGGTTGCCGTCGGCTCGATAAACTTTGACGGAACCATCCGCTCAGGTTACGGAATCTCCTCGGTGACACATACTGCGGACGGATCTTACACCATCAACTGCACAGGTACGATTAACCCTCAGAACCCGATCATCATTGTCTCTCCCTATACCGCTAGCCCCGGCACGCCAAAAATAGTTGGTTACGGAGTGTTAAGCGCCAATTCATTTACCGTCACAATTCAAAACACCCAAGGAAGTGGTGTCGATTCTGCATTCGCGTTCACAGCCTATTCTGCGCCGTCTTCGAAATTGAAGTCGTCAGGTAATGCTGAACAAGGTATCGACGGGCCTACTGATCCAAAATAAGCCCAAGTATTACTGAGCGTCTAAGTTGGCGAACCTGATAGACGCTCATCAACAAACGTTCACTCTGTGTGTTACGGTACAACCGCAGGCGAAACCTGAAACGGAATTCGTCGCAGCAGCTGACCCTGTGCCGTACGCACATCAACGAACCACGCACCGACTGCCGACTCAGGAAAGTTGCTCTTCATAGAGTACGTTCGATAACCCTCCTCTCGACCACCCGTAATATCCGCCCCGATCGACTCGGTGTAGGCCTGATGGCGCCACTCAAATAGAATGTCTTGAGTTAACCCATTCGGCGCCTTGATCGCGACATGCGCATACACACCCTGTTTCAGTTGATCCACACTGAGTTGTTCGATCAGGTCGACCGGCTCATGGTTTTGAACATCGATCGCAATAACGGCTCTGGTTACCTCCAATCCTGCTGCGGGAATCCCAGAACGACCAAACCATACTAAGGCTGGGACCGCGCACACCGCTAGTACAACCAAAGCGCGTGGCCTGCCATGCGGTGTTAACTTGACTAACTTGGGCGTCGCAAAGACCATCCAGAAAACCAACATACCAAGCGCAACAATCAGCGTTTTTTCCGTTGGCAATTTAAGTGCGATCGGCAAAATCACCAACGCGGCTACAAAACTGCTCAACGCGTGAAATGCAAAACTGATCAAACGATGCCGTGAGATATATCGGTCGTACCACGGATCAATCGTGCTCAACAGGGCCGCAGCAACAATAAAACCAGTAAACACGATTTGTCCTGCCGACTGCCACTGTAACGCGGCAAATAAAAAAGGTAAGGCAAAGAAGAAAATTTCCTGTTGAATCGACTGACTCAAAAAATTTGAAACATTACTGCTTAAGGCCTGGTGTTTGTCGCCAAACACACGTCTCGCCACCAACGGCTGAATAAACAACCAAACCCAACCGCCAAAAGCCATCAATGCAATTATTTGAGCTAGACTTTCGCCACGTTGAACCAGAACGAAACTCGCCCAACCAAAACAAAAACTGAAGACCGGGATTAACCAAAAATAACGCGAAAATAGTCGCTCAAATCCACGCAACAGCGTTTGATATCGAGGAGTCTGACGGGAGCTCATGTGGTTTCAAATCGCGACATGGTAGGCATAGCCGTCAATTATAAATTGCCAACAGCCTGGGTCCAAGAAGCGCGCTTGGTTCTCACCACAATTTAACAATTACACACAGACCCTAGATCCGCGGCAACCCTACTAAAGCTCGTCCTTCATTGGTCTTCAGAGAGAAGTCCGAACCCGAGAAACCTTCACCGCCTTCCGCGGCAATATACGCGACGGCTCGTGCGACCCATTCTGCGGGTATATGGCTAGACCAGTCTAGTTGACTCACCGGATTAATTCCGCTGTCTTTTATCGTAGACTGCATGTCCGTAGCGACCGTGCCCGGGCTCAGGCCCACGGTATTAATTCCAAGGTGGTGGTACTCTTGATGTGCGCTTTTGGTCAACGACAACACCGCTGCCTTTGACGCGCAGTAAGCGCTCCAACCTTCAAGCGTGCTGGTTGCTGCGCCCGAGCTGATATTAATAATGGTGCCGCCGCGCTCTTGCATAACTGGAATCACCGCACGCAAGCCATGGTACACACCCTTAACATTCACATCCATGGCGTAGTCCCAAGCAGCGACATCACTCTCTGCCAGGCGCGCAATCGGATCGATAAGACCTGCGTTGTTAACCAGTAAATCTACTCCGCCAAACTGGTCGACTGCGGCACTCACAATCCGCTCAACGTCTTGAAATTCCGCCACATCGCCTGCGTGACAGATCGACGCCACACCGATCGAAGCCAGCTCTGAACTCAAGTGACGTAACGCTGCTTCATGGCGCGCCATTGCCACAATATTCATACCTTTCTCAGCTAAGAAAAGCGCAGTGGCACGACCAATACCTCGACTTGCACCGGTAATCACTGCTGTCTTACTGTTTAAAAAATTCATCGCTCAACCTATTTAATCACTCAACTTGAGCCGCCAGTATAGAAATATTTTATTGCACTTAAAGCATCATAATCACATCAATTAATTGCATATAATGCATGAATGAACACCAAGCTACTGGAAATATTTATCGAAGTTGTCAACACACAAAGCTTTGCGAAAGCAGCCAGAGTATTGGACCTAGACCCTTCTGCGGTCTCGCGTGCAATTCAACAACTGGAAGCGGAGTTAAACTGCACGCTTTTCCAGCGAACCACACGGCATCTTGCTATTACGGAAGCTGGCACCCTGACGGCCCAACGCGCTCAGCCCATCCTCGACGCTGTGGCCCAGTTAAAAGAATCCTCAGTCGACGATATCGCGCACATGCAGGGACGTGTGTGCATCAGCACCTCGGTGGCGTTCGGACAAACTTGTGTCATGCCTTTTGTGAATGAGTTTTTAAGCGCGTATCCAAAGATTCATCTTGACCTGAAACTTACCGATCAAAACCTGGACTTGGTTACGGACAAAATAGACTTTGCGATCCGCTTATCACCAGCCATTGAAAACAATGTCGTCCGCAGCAAGCTGTTATCCACTCAATATCGACTCTGCGCATCGAGTTCTTACCTATCGAGTGCGCCACAGCTTGAAGCGCCGGAAGACCTGGCACACCATCGTGTGGTGACTTTCGATCTACCTGCTTACAAACGTGCCTGGAAATTTAAACTACGGCGCGGCACTCGGGAAGTAAAAATCAAGCCTACCCTCACCATCGCCAGCGCGCTGGCGATTCAACAAGCTTTACTCAATGATCTTGGTGTGGGCATATTGCCCCACTGGCTCGCGGATGATCTTATTCGATGCGAGAAACTGGTTAATCTGTTTCCCACAACGCCGGTTACCGCCACAAATTTTGACACCGCAGCATGGTTGATCTACCAGAACCGACAATACCTGCCACGTCGCACCCGAGTTGCGATCGATTTCTTTGCTGAGAAGATAAAAACGAACTTTAGGGCCTAGTCTTTGAACAGAACACGGAACGATCCCTTTAAGTTCGCAGTTTACGAAAATAGTAGAATATTTTTTTACGTCCTAATACCATCATCACTAAGAAGATGAGTTCAAGCAACGTGGAGAACATCGACGCAGAAGCATCGAGACCAAGCTCGTTTAATCCGTGCGCTTGATAATTCAAATAATAGTAAAGCCAAAAAGCAGTGTCAGAGATGATTTTATAGGCTAGGTACAACGCCAATACCAAAAATGTAATCGCAGCAAACTCATCCGCTGACATTGATTTAGACTCGGCATCAACATCACCTTTAAAACCACTCAGCACACGCGCTGTCGAGTACGGCATAAACCAAATTAACACGCTAACGAGTATCAGCGAAGCTGGCATCGCGATCGCGGCAATCGACGGGCCATCCGGCTCTATGAACAGCAACCCGCTGTAAACCACATGCCCAATCGCATAAATGCCTAAACATACGGCTAAAAAACGAACCAGTAGTATCACCAAATGTGTCGTTGTCATCTTCGTCCTTTTTAATCAGTTAAAGCCCCGGCTAATCGATTCGATGATGCGCAGAGGGGGCCGTGATCATCTGTATCTATTCCGGCATGATTGGCTCAGAACCAGTCAATTCAGTCTAACGCACTTTTGCTGGCTATAACATAGACATGCTTTTCGGGGTACTGATCCAGTTCGAGGTGCCTTATTGATAAGCCGTTGGCAATCAATAGTTCCAAGTTATTGTTGATGCCCAGCGAGCTGTAGTAGAAGGTATCGTTATGCCACAGATCAGTGTGCTCACCCAAAGCATTCCCAAAGGTATACAATAAAACACCCTGTGGTGACAACAGGTCGCACAGTTTGCTGACCACCGACTTTTGCTGTGAATACGGCAGATGAAACAAGCTGTCCCACGCAAAAATGACATCAAATTTTTCATCCGATTGCCAGCGACTGAAGTCATCATGAATAAACTGATGTTCAGGATGAGCAGCGCGGGCCAGTTGAACCATCTTTTCCGACGCATCGACCCCGGTTACCGAAAAGTTAGCACGGGACATCACCTCGACCAGCCGGCCACCAGCACCGCAACCGACATCCAAAGCACGACCACCGTCCGACGCAAAGCACAACATGCGCTGTAACTGCGACACGCCGTACGAGGACGCCGTGTGGTGACGTTGCCACCACGTCGCTATCTTGTCGTATTTACTGCCGGTTTCAAATGGATCCATAGATACGTATCACCCTCAGCATGAGTTATGCGACTACCACTTCGGTTAATATACTATGGCAGTTGAAATAGGCTAACAGTCGACAATGGATACCGCAAAAAAGCCGGACCAAGCGACGACATAAAGTTACAATTCGGCGCCCCGCTACGAACAGAAATTGCGCCCATGCGAGAATCACTCCGCCGCAAAATTATTGACGTCTGCGACACCAAAATCGCCCGCAAGGGGGAATCTGTTGGTGTGTCGTTCTATGCGTTTTTTGCCAACAAAAATGACGACCCAGAACTGCTTATGGAAGCAGCCACGTGGTGGATTCAAACACACCACCTCGATCATTTTGAGAAGGCGGTGCGCATACGTGAGATGGTAGTGCGCGGCGACTAGCCTTTTGAGATGGGCGGATGGAAGATGACCTGCACCACGGTGCCTTCTGGGTCATAGCAATAAAAACTACGCGCACCGTCACGATGTGTTTTGGGTTGTGAAGCCATTTTAACTTGGTTCTCAACCAGAAATGCGTGCCACGCATCAACCTCGCCCATCTTGTCGACGATGATGCCGATATGGTCGAGCACCTGTGCTTTGTCACCGGTGTCTTCGACCACGTGCAAGGCCAAATTGTCCACGCCGCTGCATAAGTAAACGTTGTCTGGATCAGGCCGCCACTCGACCGCAAAGCCGAGTAAGTCCACGTAAAATTTTTCGACCAGCGGCAGGTCCTTAACGTTGAGCGCCACATGGCGCAATCCGGCGTGCGTTGGTCTGGTTAATGGCATCAGAGTATCTCGTATGAATGGGTTACATCCGCGGTTTTGCCCAACATAATCGACGCGGAACAGTATTTTTCGGCCGATAGCTCGACGGCTTTCGCGACCGCTTTTTCAGTCAGGTCTGGGCCTGAAACTTTAAAGTGCAGATGGATTTTGGTAAAAACCTTGGGATCCGTATCTGCGCGCTCGGCCTCGACGTCGGCGACACAGGAATCGACCTGCAAACGACGTTTACGCAGAATGTGCACCACATCGAATGAGGCGCAGCCACCCATGCCCATTAACAGGAACTCCATTGGGCGTGCACCTAAGTTTTCACCACCGAAATCTGGCGGGCCATCCATCATGACACTGTGACCGGTGCCTGAGGTGGCTTTAAAATTAACGTTTTGCTGCAACTCAACCGTGGCTTTCATGGTGCTACCTGAGAATAAATTTAATTTGACCCTAACAATTGGGGCGATTACGAAAAGAACAACTCTGCCAGGCGTTCTCCGGGCTCGTCCGCTCGCATAAAGGCTTCGCCAACCAGAAAACTGTTGACCCGGTGCTCACGCATCAACGCCACATCATCCAGTGTATGAATCCCACTTTCAGTGACCACAATGGTGTCACTCGGGATGTGTTCTAGGAGTGAAACCGTGGTATCCAGTGAGGTCTCAAAATTACGCAGATTACGGTTGTTGATCCCAATCATCGGCATTTTCAGTGCCAGTCCGCGCTCCAACTCTGCCTGGTCGTGGACTTCAACCAGCACATCCATACCGAGCTCGTGTGATCGACCGGCCAGGTCCTGCATCAAACCGTCTTCCAACGCGGCCACAATCAATAGAATGCAGTCTGCGCCCATCGCACGCGCTTCAAATACTTGGTAGTCATCCAGCATGAAATCTTTGCGCAGCATGGGTAGTGTGCTGGCTTCACGCGCCTCGGCAAAGTACGTCGCGCTGCCTTGAAAAAAGTGTTCGTCCGTCAATACCGATAAACAGCTGGCGCCGTGCTTTTGATAACTTTCGGCAATGGCCGCTGGTTTAAAGTTCGGTCTAATCAGACCTTTGCTCGGACTGGCTTTTTTGACTTCTGCAATCACCGCGGCTCGTTGAGCGGCTAAGGATTCAGCGAGCGCTGCGACAAAGCCTCGACACGGCGCACTATCGTCGGCCATGGATTTTACGTCGGCGAAACTAACTTGGCGTTTGGCAGCCTCAACTTCGAGTTGCTTATGCTGCATGATTTTATCCAGCACATCAGAACCTGTTTTCATTACTGCGTGCATTAGGCAACCTCGTTAGTAGCTGAAACGTAAGCCTGTTTAGCCGCTTTCGCGCGGCCATCATCAATCGCAACCTGTGCCATTTCAACGCCAGATTTGAGTGTGTCAGCCAAGCCAGAAACATAGATTCCTGCGCCTGCGTTCAGGACGACAATATCGCGCGCTGGTGACTTTTCACCATCCAGTACCGCGTCGATCAGCGCCAGCGATTCGGCTGGATTCCCCACCACAATGGTCTCAACCGGCGCTGCGTTTAAACCAAAGTCAGCGGGCTGCACGGTGTATGTGCTCAATTTACCTGCATTTAGTTCGGTAACCCGGGTTGGCGCACAAATGCTGATTTCATCCATTCCGTCATCAGAATGCACTACCAGCGCGTGTTCACTCCCAAGATGCTGTAAAACCTGAGCGATGGTGTCAGTCAACGACGCAGTAAACACTCCGACTACCTGGTGCTTAACACCAGCGGGATTGGTTAACGGCCCAAGCACATTGAAGATGGTACGGACCGCCATTTCTTTGCGTGGGCCAATGGCATACTTCATGGCACTGTGATGCATCGGCGCAAACATAAAACCAACACCGGCTCTCTCGACCACCCGAGCAACCTGTTCCGCCTGGAGATTCAAATTCGCGCCGGCTTGTTCTAACAAGTCGGCACTACCCGACTTACTCGACACCGATCGGTTCCCATGTTTCGCTACGCTGGCGCCTGCTCCTGCGGCCACGAACGAAGCCGCAGTCGAAACGTTGAACGTACTGGTACCGTCACCACCGGTTCCAACAATATCGATCAGGTTAGGGGCATCCACGTGCACGTGGCTTGCCAGCGACCCCATTACCTCGGCCGCAGCGGTGATTTCGTCCACGGTCTCGCCTTTCATTCTCAGGCCAATCAACAAACCGCCGATCTGGGCGTCAGTACACGCGCCGGTCATAATTTGCCGCATGACGTCCTGCATCTCTGCGCGGGTCAATGCGTGGCCTTCGACAACCCGTTGAATCGCTTGTTGAATATTCATAAGTCGTTGTTTCCAGTTGGTTGGCGCAATGGTTATTGCGTAAGAAAATTTTTCAGCAACGCATGCCCATGTTCGGTCAGGATGGACTCAGGATGAAACTGAACACCTTCCACCGACAATTCTTTGTGTCGCAAGCCCATGATCTCGCCGTCTGCTGTCCAAGCGGTGATTTCCAAACAATCTGGCAACGAGTCACGCGCCACCACCAAGGAGTGATATCGAGTCACGGTATACGGCTTCGGCAGGTCGCGAAACACACCGACATTGGTGTGTTCAATTTCAGAGGTCTTGCCGTGCATGATACTTTTTGCATGGATAACCTTGCCGCCGAAGGCCTGGCCGATACTTTGATGCCCCAGGCACACACCGAATAACGGCAGCTTACCGGCGAAATGTGCGATTGCCGCCAATGAAATGCCTGCCTGATCCGGTGTGCAAGGTCCCGGAGAAATCATAATTCGATCCGGATTCAGTGCTTCGATTTCACCGACAGTGATTTCATCGTTGCGGAACGTTTTTACTTCCTCACCCAATTCACCCAGATATTGCACTAGGTTGTAAGTGAACGAGTCATAGTTATCGATCATCACTAACATTTCGCCCTCCTAGGAATTACTGGTGTTATTAAAGCCTAAGCCGGTATTGGCCATTTTGACGGCGGTCACCATGGCTCGAGCCTTGTTCAATGTTTCTTCCCATTCATTGCGCGGCACTGAATCCGCCACAATGCCCGCCCCAGCTTGAATGGTCAGTACACCGTCTTTTATCACTGCCGTGCGGATCGCAATAGCGGTGTCCATATTGCCGTGCCAACCGAGGTAGCCGACTGCCCCGGAATAAATACCACGTTTGATTGGTTCCAGTTCATGAATGATTTCCATGGCACGAATCTTAGGTGCTCCACTGACCGTGCCGGCCGGGAATGTCGCCTTGAGAACATCAATGGCATCATAGCCTGGCTTGAGTTTGCCATCGACGTTAGACACGATATGCATTACGTGTGAGTAGTGCTCAACCAACATCTTTTCAGTGAGCTGCACCGACCCAGTTTGGGCAATACGTCCCACATCATTCCGCCCCAGATCGATTAGCATCAAGTGTTCGGCCAATTCTTTTTCATCACTAAGGAGGTCTGCTTCAAGCTGCTGATCCAGTTCCTTTGTGGCCCCACGGCGACGTGTTCCAGCAATCGGGCGTACTGTGACGGTGTCGTTCGCTAGACGCACCAGAATTTCCGGCGATGACCCAACAATTTCAAATCCGCCCATGTCCATAAAGTACATGTATGGTGACGGGTTAATCGTGCGCAGTGCGCGATACACATCAAATGAACGCCCCGCATACGGCACCGACAATCGCTGCGATAGCACCACCTGCATAATGTCGCCGTCGCGAATATAGCCACGACATCGCTCCACCGCTGCCTCAAAGTCCGACTGCGCAAAGTGCACATCATAGTGCTCTTCCTGCACCGGTGGTGCCAAATGCTCGGCACGTGGTGCGGCAAAACTCGACGCCAAGTTGGCCACACAACGATCCAGATGCGTTTGCGCTTGCTGATAGGCATCCGGCTGCGACAGGTCTGCCAGCGTGACCATAAAAATTCGGCCAGAAAGATTGTCGAACACCAACACATCACGTGACACCATCAACATAATATCGGGCGTTCCCAAGGTATCTTGGTTGGCGGACTGCTTAAGGCGCGGCTCGATATGACCAACGATGTCGTAGCCGAAGTATCCGACTAGACCGCCCAGCATATCAGGCGCGCCATCGACTCTTGCCACGCGATAAGCTGCCTGTAAATCGCGTACGGTGTCCAAGGGATCATCTACCTCGCGGCGCTCAACTTCGTGGCCGGCAAACTCACAGGACAACGTATTCTGTTCGACGCGATATACTCGCTCACAAGGCAGGCCAATAATGGAATACCGACCCCACTTATCGCCGCCTTGGACAGATTCAAACAAATAGGTATACGGTTGGGCCGCTAGTTTTAAGTATGTACTGACGGGCGTATCCAAATCGGCCAGCGTTTCTCGATACAATGGTAGGTGTGTGTAACCCTTGGCGCGGAGTTGTTCAGCGAGCTGCTGGTACTCAGCATCAGAGTGCGGTAATGCAAATACAGGCTCCTCGCCAAACTCGGCGGGGCCGGTCTTGTGTTCAGAGGATCTGGATAGACTCGTGGATATCGACATAGCAATAAACGTTTAATAAATGAGTGCAGATTGAAGACTGCAGTACAAACAATTGATGCATTGTGCGCGCGCACACCGTGCCACGCAGGAGTATTTCTAGGCTCGCCAGCGTCGCCAAGACCATCGCGGTCGGCAGAGATCAATAATGTTTGCTTGAGGATATTGCATAGTTAGTGAGCAACGAATTTTCTTCGTGCACCAATGATTGCCCGTCTCCAGGTTCAGGTCAAGTGTTTCTGTGCTAGGAATTGGTGGCGGCCGCAATATTGGCGCGCATATCGCGAATCACCTGAGCATAGTCATCGGCATTAAAGATCGCCGAGCCAGCCACAAAAGTGTCCGCACCCAGCGCTGCCAACTCGCCAATATTGTTGGCTTTGACACCACCGTCAACTTCCAAACGAATTGCTCGACCACTGGCATCGATAACCGCACGTGTATCAGAAATTTTTTGTTTCACATGCTCAATGAAAGACTGCCCTCCAAAACCCGGGTTTACGGACATTAGCAGCACCATATCCACTTTATCGATCACCCAGTCCAGAACCGATAATGGCGTAGCTGGATTTAACACCAGACCCGCCTGACACCCTTCGTTTTTAATCAGTTGCAGCGTACGATCCACATGCCGACTGGCTTCCGGATGGAAGGAAATCATCGTTGCACCCGCGTTCGCGAATTGCGGAACCAGCTCATCGACTGGCTCGACCATAAGATGCACATCAATTGGCGCAGTCACACCATGATTACGCAAGGCTTGACACACCATGGGACCAATTGTCAGATTAGGCACGTAGTGATTATCCATCACGTCAAAATGAACCCAGTCAGCACCTGCGGACAATACATTGTCCACTTCTTCCCCCAAACGCGCAAAGTCAGCGGATAAAATCGATGGGGCAATAAGGTAGTCGGTCATGCTCAGCTCGTTTCAAGGTCTGTGGTGGCATCAAGGCAAGCAATTATAGCGAGCGCTCGCCGTGATGGGTAGCGCAATGCCGGCTTTAGCAACTCACAGCACACTATTGCAGCAGCAAAAACAATGCGCCATTACCGCGCAAAATGTTCAGCATCAGTACTTCACGCCCTTCAATCGCCTTACGGAAGGAATCAAGGTCTCGCACCGCTTTTCGATTCGCCGACACAATAATGTCATTGGGTCGCACGCCGTGCTCCCAGGCCACACTGCCCTTACGCACCTCACGCACCAGCACACCTTCACCTGAACCAGTACTAACCTGACGAGCTCCCATATTATCCAAGGTGGCACCTTCAAGTTGATGGTGGATCATGGTCCCAATCTTGGATGCTCGGGTGGACGACTCCAGCACTGGCACGAGGCTCAAACGTTCGCCCTGCCGCGCGACGCCAAGCTCGAGCGCATCTCCTGCAAACTGCTGCGCAACCACTGCACGTAAATCATTGCCTCGATATATTGATTGCGCTCCGGCGCTCAAAATCACATCGCCGATCACCAACCCTGCCTCAGCAGCTGAAGACCCGGGCACCACGTCCGTAATCACGGCGCCACCGGGCTGACGAATATCGAATGCGCGCGCCAGATCGGGTGTCATATCCTGTACTTGAACGGCGAGAAAACCGCGTTGAGGCGTACCGTATTTAACCAACTGTTCTTTGACTCGAAGAGCTAGGTTAACCGGCGTAGAGAAACCAATCCGCGAGCTGCTGGCAGTTTGCGCGGATTTGGCGGTATTCAACCCAACGAGTCGCCCATTCAGATCAACCAGCACACCGGAACCGATCGCTGCGTCGCTTTGAATAAACTGCTGGTGTGTCTGCAAACTGTTCGGTACCGCCAACGCACTGATAACACCCGTGACAACGGTATTCTGTTGTCCCAACGGGTCACCGATTGACACCACGAAATCACCAATTCGCATGGCACTTGAGTCACCCAGATCAATCGCCGTCAAGTCCGCAGCGTCTATTTTTAGCAATGCCACATCCGAGGCTAGATCACTGCCTACCACCACTGCATCAACACGGCGACCATCATTTAAGATAACCGCTGCTTTGTTAATGCCTCGCACTGAGTGTTCGTTGGTTAAGATGAATCCCTGTTCGGCATCCACCACAGCGCCAATATGTACCACATCGCGCGTCTTTTTACGGCGCTGATCCATAAACCGACGAAAGAATGGGTCATCAAACGGGTCACGACGAGCTTGCGCACGCACTGGGACGACAATTCGCACCAGCGATGACTGGACTCGCTCAATCATCGGAGCCAAGGAGGGAAGTGGCTGCCCCTCAACGGCCAGCGGCAAAGCCGCATTGACGGTGAGTGAAACCAGCATACCCATCAATAGAGCAAACAGTGATTTCATAAAGTCTCTCTAAACTTTGGCGACAAATGCACGCTCTTCGGCATACGATTCATCACGGTTAAACTAACGTTTGGTATTGGCGATGCCATTGGGCACGTGACCCGTCGGCACATGTTGCCGCGCCGAATCACAATGGCCTTCCTGGTCATCAAAAAATATATCTGCGCCAAACGTACGCAGAAAATCACCTTTCGGCAATCCACCCAGAAATACCGCTTCATCAATACGAATATTCCAAGCACGCAAGGTGCGAATCACACGCTCATGCGCCGGTGCTGAGCGCGCCGTGATGAGCGCCGTGCGTAAAGGGGATTCGTCGACCGAAAATTCTGATTGAATACTATGCAGCGCCGCCAACATATTTCGAAATGGCCCACCCGGCAACGGCCGCTTAGCTGATTGTACTTCGTGGCGGGAAAATTCGACCAAACCTTTCTGTTTGTAAATCTGTTCTGCTTCATCGGAAAACACAACCGCGTCGCCATCAAAAGCAATATTCAGTGTGTCATTGTCGGAACCAGGTTTACGAGTATTGGAGGGCAACATCGTGGCAGCGGCGAATCCAGCTTCCAGCGTACTGGCAACGTCATTTGGATCGCTGGAAAGAAACACATCCGCGCCAAACGGCTCTACGTATTTAAATGGGCTGCTACCATTCGTGAACGCGGCTCTCGTGATGGGTAGGTTATGTTCTTGAATGGAATTAAATATACGCAAGCCGGTGTCCGCTGAGTTGCGTGAAAGCAATATCACTTCAACCCGTTCTCGTGGCTCGCCGAGCTCGTTCAGCCTGAGTAATTTTTTGACCAGCGGAAAAGCCACGCCGGGCTCCAGCAAATCATTTTCGCGCTCTATTTGATAACGACAATAAGCCTGTACGCCTTCTTCTTCGAAGATTTTGTGGCCTTCGTTTAGATCAAACAACGCGCGCGACGAGATGGCAACTACCAACTTTTGCTCATCGTTCATCGTTCCCCAATCCTCATAGATATGACCTGTTTTAGATTCCAGTGGTGCAGTGTACCAATAATCCGATGGCGGACAAAAAAGCTAACAAAGTATTTAGAGAAATAAAGACTTGTTGATTAGTCGCGGAACGATTGATCCGGGCGTCGACCGTACTGAGTCTTGCAGAACGCGATTACTTGAGCTTGATCGAGTTGAAAGTTAGGCAATGGCGGTCGCGGCGGCAGAATGGTAAAGGTCTTCTCTTTAAAGTTTGGACCCGCGACCACAATCGGAATATTCGCTTTTTTGGCCAAGTAGTAGTAGCCACTCTTCAAGGTATCTTGGTAGCTGCGTGTGCCTTCCGGGGTAATGAGTAAACGCAACGAGTCTGCTTGTTCAAACCGCTCAGCCACTGAATCCACAAAATTGGTGCTCTTACGCCGATTTACTGGCAATACCCCCAGGTACTGGCACACGTAGTTCAACGGCCAGACAAAGAATACATCTTTCGCAAATATCTTCACATTAAGGTCCAGCGCAGTAATCGCCAGCCAGCCGTACACGAAGTCCCAGTTGCTAGTATGTGGTACAGCAACGAACAGGTATTTCTTATCCGCAGGCGGCTCTCCAACAAGACGCCACCCCAGCAGTTTGAACAGAATAAAGCTGCAAATTCTTCGTTTCACGTTACCCAACTTCGTTTTCCGTCGTGCGACACAGTGCCATCATAGAACAATTTACATGGACTGTAAGTGCTTTACTGATTTGGCAGATTCCAGGGCAGTCGCGCGTCACGTTAAAAGAGACCCAATTGCGGACTATCACGCACTTCGCTGACAGCGGATTTACTCTGCTCATCTATATGCTTGTATAGATTGGACAAGGTAATGCCAATCAAGCGGATCGGCCGCGCACCCGCTTCTGTTTTGCGTAACAGCTCCGGCAGATCACCAACGATATCTTCAGCGCTGGTGTAGAGCGATATACCTGTTTTGCTGCGCGTGATCAACTTAAAATCGGCATATCTCAGCTTGAGAGTCAGTGATCTGGCCATCATCTGCTTATTTTCTAAGGCAGTTTCCAGACTTTCTGCTAATTCGAGTAGTGTCTGCCAGATAAATTTCTTATCGGTCACATCACGACTAAAGGTGGTTTCTTTGCCCAGCGATTTGCGTACCCGATGTGCGCGCACCGGCCGATCATCAATTCCGCGCGCCACACGATAATAGTAACCGCCAGACTGGCCAAACGCGGTTTGTAGTTCCAACTCAGTGCGCGCCTTCAAATCGGCACCCGTAAAGATCCCAAGACGGTGCATCTTTTGTTCCGTAACTTTGCCCACACCGAAAAACTTACGAATCGGGAGTTGATCGATAAACCGTTGTGCCAATTCAGGGCGAATCACGTACAAGCCGTCCGGCTTATCCATGTCCGAGGCAATCTTAGCCAAAAACTTGTTATACGACACACCTGCCGACGCCGTTAGATCAAGCTCCAATTTAATTTCTCGCTTGATCCGCTTAGCCACCTCGGTGGCGGACCCAAGGGCCTCAGCCTGTGCGGTCACATCCAGATATGCCTCATCCAGCGACAAAGGTTCGATCATATCGGTGTAACGCTTAAAGACCGCGTGGATACCGGTGGATGCCGCACGATACGCGTCAAATCGGGCAGGCACAAACACCGCTTCGCGACACAACTTGTGGGCACGCGCTGACGGCATGGCAGAATGCACACCAAACTTACGTGCCTCATAGCTGCATGCAGCGACCACACCTCGGGACTCAGGCTTACCACCGACAATGACCGGCTTGCCGCGCAAATGCGGAAAGTCGCGTTGTTCAACTGACGCGAAAAAAGCGTCCATATCAATGTGGAGAATTTTACGCGCAGTCACTACCGAATTTGCCAGTCAATCTCGACTTTACCGTGTTGCTTAAGATAGGTATTGGCTTGTGAAAAATGACGACAACCCATGAATCCACGATGCGCAGATAACGGTGACGGATGTGGTGCCTGTAAGACTAAGTGTCGATCACGATCAATCACCTGTCCTTTCTTCTGGGCGTAAGCGCCCCACAACATAAACACCACGTTCTGCTGGCGTTGATTAATAACCTGGATCACCCGATCCGTGAAACGTTCCCAACCGCGCCCCTGATGACTGCCCGCATTGGCAGCTTGTACCGTTAACACTGCGTTCAACAATAAAACGCCCTGCTCAGCCCAAGCCATTAAATTGCCATGCGACGGCATCGTAATGCCAACATCTGACACCAGCTCTTTGTAGATATTTTGCAACGATGGGGGCACTCGGATCCCGGGCGGCACGCTGAAACTCAGACCATGCGCCTGGTTCGGACCGTGGTACGGGTCCTGCCCTAGAATCACCACACGCACCGACTCTAAGGGGGTTGCATTGAGCGCAGCGAAGATAACTTCACCAGTGGGATAAATCTGCTTACCAGCTTGCTTTTCTGCTCTCAAAAACGCCGAGAGATCCTGCATGTAGGGAGCGGCAAACTCGCTCTGCAATGCGTGCAACCAAGGATCGCTTAACTTAATTTCTCTAGCCGTCATGTCATTGATTTTGCTACAAGAGTATTAACTTTAGGTAACGCCCGATACGGAGTATAGCGCTCGCCCCCGGACTCGTTCCGCTTATTCTATCGCACTTTCCACCACACTACGGACTGGGTAAGGTATCTAACCAATCGTTCACATTGCTGCGGTTGCGATTAAGGAATCTTTAGGCACCAACCATGCCATTCGGACACTGACTACACTGAGTGTGTCGTCGGCTGTTTACCCTACATAATTCCAGCCACGCACTAACCTTACCCAAAACGAATCAAGATTATGAGGAACACACATGGTATCCAAAAATCCTGTATTGCCTAATTTCACGCGCGCGCTGTTAGTAATATCGGCCGCTTTGTTTTGCTTGAACAGTCAGGCTGGCCACCACGAGAAGGGCGAAAAACTAGCTGAAGAAAAGATTGTGGAGCTGAAGGAGATGACCAAAGAGTCATCTTCTCATCTGCAAGATCAGGTAGATGGTGAACTCACCGATATTGATGCCGCCGCCGCGGAAGACGCACTGGCTGACGACATTGATACCGCAACCAAGGAGATCACCGACGAAGCCAAGCCGTTAATCCCGGAAGATTAGTCGCCCCTCGGCACAAGTCTGTGACATTGTGCCAAACCAACAAGGCTCAGCATTTGCTGGGCCTTTTTATCTTGATCAACATTCATTCTGAACTGATATATTAACGGCCAGACATTCTGCGGGCTGCGTAGCAGCTCAATTGATCAACCTTATACAAACCAGGAGTTCACTATGATCAGCGTTAATGATTCCATTCCCGCGGCCACCATTACCGTCATCAACCAGCAAGGTCAGGATAACGTCTCTGCAGCAGACTACTTTAAGGGAAAGAAAGTGGCGCTGTTTGCGCTGCCCGGCGCCTTCACGCCTACTTGTTCGGCAGCCCACCTGCCCGGCTATGTTGTGCACTTTGACGACCTCAAAGCTAAAGGGGTCGATGAGGTCGCTTGTTTGTCGGTCAATGACTCGTTTGTTATGAAGGCTTGGCAAGACGCCCAGAATGCGGAGAATTTGACCATGATTGCCGATGGCAATGCTGCGCTAACCAACGCACTGGGCCTTACCTTGGATACAGGCGACTTCGGCGGTGTGCGATCTCAGCGGTACTCGATGTTGATCGACGACGGCGTGGTCAAGCAATTGAATGTTGAGCCAGGCAGCGAACTCTCAGTGAGCGATGCCGCCACCCTATTGTCTCAACTGGATTAGATTAAAACGGTTGTGGATATCGCTTAATCACGGTGTCCACTTCCGCCAAAACCTCTTCTGACAATGATAGCGAATAGGCACCAATGTCTTCTTTCAATTGTGCCATCGATGTCGCACCAATAATGGTCGAACTCACGCCAGCAAATTGATACACCCAGGCCAATGACAATTGTGTCAGGCTCAAACCATGGCGATCGGCAACCGCCTTATACGCAGCGATCGCTTCATGCGAAAAACTGGTGTCACGGAAAATGCCATTACGCTGTTGCATGGTCCAGCGACACCCGGACGGCTTAGCACCATTAGCATACTTACCCGACAGCGCGCCGCCAGCCAGTGGTGACCACGGTAAATAGGCCACGTCTTCGAATACACAGGTTTCAATCAAGTAAGGCGCGTCCTTGAGATGCAGCAAACTGAATTCATTTTGGATCGACACCATGCGTGGCAGATTATGTTGCTCGGCCAATTTCAGGTATTCGCTGATACCCCAAGGTGTGTCGTCCGACAAACCAACATGCCGAATCTTGCCCTCTCTAATTAGCTCATCAAGCGCTTGCAAGATACCCAACTTAGTCTCTCGCTCGGCCGCCACATCGGTCTTACGAGGATCGACCTGACCTGGCCAGTGTTTGCCAAAGTGCGCTGATTGGCGATTGGTCCAATGCAATTGGTACAGATCAATATAGTCCGTTTGCAAACGACGTAGCGACCCTTCCACCGCGACCTTAATAGCGGCCCCATCAATGCCCGCACCGTCACGTATCCAGGGTATACCGCCGCCAGCGATCTTGGTTGCCAGGATAATATCGCCGCGTTTTGATTGATGTTCAGCTAACCATTGACCTATGTAGGTTTCCGTCAAGCCTGAGGTTTCCTTGCTTGGTGGTACCGCGTACAGCTCAGCGGTATCAATAAAATTTATGCCGTGATCCAAAGCATAGTCGATCTGTTCTGCGGCCTCGGCTTGCGTATTCTGATTGCCCCAGGTCATTGAGCCTAGACAAACTTCGCTGACCATCAGGTCACTGGTTCCAAGTTTTACGGTTTTCATCGTGTCGGGTTTCTGGATTGGGCGGTTAGTGGTCAACAGAGTCTACGTATTCCCAGACTCGAAGCTGCCGAAGAAGAGGAAAGTATACTGCCAGTTTGATTGGGCGCGCGTCAATCTCTCGCATAAGCGCACCGTATTTTTCTAACTGAGGTCGATGACGCAATTGCACCTGCTCATCGATAAACGCGTCTAAATCAACCCGGTTGGTGTCGGTACTCTTATAATCCACTATCCAACGGACTCCGCTTTGATCAACGAAAGTCCGGTCAATTCGATAAGTATTTACTACACCATCTTCGAACGCTGACAGCGCGTATTCGTTATCGGAAATGGCATAATCCTGAAACAAAAAATGTGCCGATTGATCCTGCTGAATACGATCGACGGCCTCCTCCAGCCGTTTAACCGCGGCGGACAGACGCGCCTGCGGTACTCGCAACGCCAGCAACTCAGCTCGCCATCGTTGCCGCAGCGACTCATCGACCACCGCCTCAAGTAAGTTTTGCTGATTGTATTGCAGCCATTCATGCAGCACGATACCAACGCCAGTTGCAACCTCGGTAGCCCACTCAAAGGTCATTTGTTCCTCCGGCGGCTCAGGATCGGCATGCAGGCGTGCTGGCACCTGCCAATCAATGGAGGCACCGGATCGGGGTTTGTGGCTCTTGATTAAACGCGGTAATGACTGGGGTAACTCACTGGTCTCATGCGCCATCGTGTCAGGCTGGGAAAGCAAGTTAAAATCTGCGTTTAGGGCATCCCAAACGGTCGCCAATAGTGTGTTTTTCGACGGCGGATTTATGTCGCCGGTTTTCTCACTGATTTTGGCGGTGGCAATCAAAATCAGGTGCTGCTCAGCACGTGTGCATGCCACATACATTAAGCGTACAGCCTCATTTTTACTGCGCTCTGCCTCAAGGCGTCTTAGGTAGTCGTAATGGCTACCTGAATCCTGGGTCATACTATACGGTGCCAACAGCAGGGCCGAGTTTCCCTGTTCATCGCTGTGTTCGGTCCACATCAATACATCACGGTCATCCGCTCTAGGTGTGCTGCTGAGGGCTGGCAAGATCACTGTGTGATACTGTAAGCCCTTCGCTTTGTGCATAGTGGATACCACGACACGCGGGTTATCGCTGCCTTCGGCTTGGGCACGCGCATACAACTTATCCAACGCCGTCTCTAGATCACGCATTGAAGGCAAATCAGCGCCGCGCTGCAGAGACTCGATCAATTCAAAAACCGTATCGATGTCGCTTTCAGAAGCGGTGAACAAAGTTGCCTCGCCACCAAGTTGCTGCCAAGCCCAGCGGCTGAGTGCCGCCAAGGACACCTGCTGCCGCTGCGCCAACACATTACGCATGACCGATATAAAATAACTAAGTCGCACTTGCGTGTGCTCGCAACACACGTTCAATTCAGCGTCCTTAATTTGGTCCCAAACTGGGTAATCAGGATTCCCAGCTAGCATGGTGATTTCGCTTAAAGTCATACCAACCCAAGGACCCCGTAACAGCGCCAACCATGCGGTTCGATCATCACGTCGACAAATGGCTTTACACAATGCCAATACATCCAATACGGCAGGTAGTTCCTTCAACGGCTGAATGTCGACACCAGTGTAGGCAATTCCGGCATCCCGTAAGGCTGGCAATATCGCACTTAACTGGCCTCGTGTACGAACTAAGATCGCTATTTGTGCGGTTGGTGGTGAAGATTGTAACGCAAGGCCTACTTGCTCCTGCACCAGACTGGCCTGCTGGTGTGTATCGCTGGCCAACAAACACCGGACCGCTGGCGTATCATTATCACTGCTGCTGGTCGCTTTGGAATACGGTATCGCGCCACTGATAATATTCGCTGCGGCAGGAAAACTTTGCGTGAACGTCTGATTAAACCAAGTCACCAACCCAGCAGAGGATCGAAAATTTTCAGTCAGTGTCAACGGCTCAATTGTTAAATTCGGAAATACACCCGTGCTTTGGTTACGCGTAACTTGCATAAACAAGCTCACATCTGCTTCGCGAAAACGGTAAATGGACTGCATTGGGTCACCGACCAGAAACAAGGTCTTACCTGATTCCCAGCCGTCAGTCAGCCGCTTAAGTAACTCGATCTGTCCGTGCGCTGTATCTTGAAACTCATCAACCAAAATATGCTGCAAATGGTAATCCATGCGCAGCCCCAAATCGGTTGGATTATCCAGCTCCCGCAATGCCAGATTCGCGCGCTGAGTAACCTCACTGTGATCGCACTCCCCTGCGGCCCGGAACCGGAGCTGTAGTAAACCTGCTAGATAGGTCAGCACCGCTTCGAGGTTGCGCAATTGTTGCCAATCACCATCACTCAAGGCGGTAGCGGGCAGCTCTCTAACTGTTCGCAGCGCTTGACATAACTGAGCGTCATCCGCGTGGTCATTCAAAATCTGCTTCATGCGCTCGGTGCTCGCCACCTTGGGCAGAAACCCAAGATTTTTATTAATCACCTTACGCCATCCACCAGACTTGGTTAGAAAAAGATTACAGACCGCTTGCCAGACTTCTGTGCCATACGGCATCTCGGGTTGAACTGTCAGAAGCGCACTCAGTTCATCACTGCTGTCCGGAGTGGCTGCCAGGTTTTGCGCCGCTTCGATGCCCAACGTCATAACCTCCTGCAACAGCGCATCAGGAATCAACTGGCGCAGCTTCTTGACCGCTTGCGCATTGATTCCAGCCCAAGCCTGATTCACTTCCTCCTGCATTGCGCTCAGGTCATTTAAGACTAGGTGACGCAGCCACTGATCACGCCGCGCCAGCATCGACGAAAACAACTGCCGTGCTTTATCGTAGTTAAAATCCAACGCCAACATCACCGCTCGCAAACTGGACGCTATACTCGACTCAGAATCCAGCAACTCTTCAAATAGTTGCTCCACCGCCGCCGCATAATGCGCCGACGCATCATCGGTGGCGCGCGGACGGTCACCAAGCCGACTCAGCCAAGGCATACTTGCGGTAAGTTTGGCGCAGAATGAATCGATAGTTTGAATCTGTACCTGATGCGGGGCATCCATCAAACCCCACTGTCGCTCCTGATCACGTTGCAAAACCGCTTTGGCGAGATCCACGCCCTGCTGTTCAAACGGGTTGTGTGCAACTGTGCCTTGATCCGCCGCCATCAACAGTTCCATCAAACGAGCCCGCATCTCAGCCGTGGCTTTGC
Source organism: Arenicella chitinivorans (assembly GCF_014651515.1). Taxonomy (NCBI): domain Bacteria; kingdom Pseudomonadati; phylum Pseudomonadota; class Gammaproteobacteria; order Arenicellales; family Arenicellaceae; genus Arenicella; species Arenicella chitinivorans. The sequence goes on along the minus strand of NZ_BMXA01000003.1, from coordinate 44,091 downwards.
GCGTAAAGGTGATCGCCAGCACCTGCTGAGGTTGTTCGACACACGCCAGTAAGCGCAACAAACGATACACCAGCAGTCCCGTTTTGCCGGACCCGGCTGGTGCTTGCACAATAAATGACTGCGTTGGGTCCAGGGCGCGCTGGCGCGCTTCAAAATCATGAATCATCGCCACGCTCCTCACTCTGTGTGGACGCCAGCCGCAATTGTGATACGCGACAAAATGCCTGCAAATCACAGTAGTTGCAGACATTATTGTCGATCGGATCAACCACCGCTTGCCCGCTCAAAAACGCGGCCGCCAAATCGCTGAAAAGGACCGGCCAGTCGGCACGGGCCCGCTGCCATTCTTCCGCGAGATCCATCTGCACCTTTTTGGCAGCACGAAAAATCCCATGCTCGGAGAACTCCACATACTTGTGATCGCCCTGCTTTACCTGCGCAAATGCGATGCCAGCCACCGGCGTCACCGATTGTTGATCCCGGGCAAGTGCGTACAGTGGCATCTGAGGCGAGCGCAGTCGATCGCCCTGCCAACCCTTACGATCCACCATGCCAGTTTTATAGTCGATTATCACAGTGCGTCCATCATCGGTTGCATCAATGCGATCCACAATGTACTCAAACTCGATACCAGCCACCTCCGCGCGACCACGCTGCTCTACGGCAACCACCGTGAAGGGCTCCGGTCTGGCTTCCTCTTGCGCTAACCAATCACGTAAGAGCGTTCGCAAGCGCGCGACCTCATGCCTCAATAGCGTGCGCTTCTCCCAACTTAGATTCAACTCGGGCGCTTCAATGGCACGCGCTACAATGTCAGCGATGAGGGTATCTCGCTCCGTAGGCGATAATTGAGTCAGTCGCTTTTGGGTCTTCAACTGCGCCCAAAAGAGCTCCATTAAATAATGCACAACGCTGCCACGATCCAAATTGTCGAGTCCGAACTCTGCTTCTTCATCGCTACGCAGACCTAAACGGTGCGTGGCGTATGAACGAAACGGGCATTGAGACTGATACTCGAATATCCGTGAACCGCCTCTGGGCGACTGCCCATCAGGCCAACACTGCCCAAGGATGTCAGTGTGCGATTCCAGTACCGACGACTCGGCGCATGCGTCTAACGATGTGGGCCTAAAGTCCACAGTCTGGTCCTCAAACGCTTGGTGGCGAAATTTAGCCGCGGATTGACGCAGCACATCCGCATCACGGTCAAGCTGGGCAAAACTGACAATGTAGCGACGCGCACATGCCAGGAGATTGTCAATCACCTCAGACATATGCTCAAAGCCATGTCGCGTTCCGCCTTCAGGGTGTCCCGTAGCAGCCAACACGCGCGACGGTACAAAAGCGTCACTCTGTGGTTGTGGCGGGTAATCCTGGTGCATTCCGGTCAACAGACATAGATCAACCTGGCGACCAACGGCCTCTAAGACACCCGAGATCACGATCGGTGCCGCGGAACTTTTCGGCAGGAAAATCGTATTTCGTACCATCTGCTGCAACAGCTCCACCACGCGATTCAAACCTGCCGTCTGTTGAACTGTGGCAAAGCCTGCTAACTCTTGCATCAGATCATGCCAGCGTTGAGACAACTGGTACTGCACGCTGTTCATCGATTGACTGCCACCACAGGTTTGCCAACCCCATAATGTCAACCAATCAGATAACACCGTTACCCAATCACTGAACTTGAGTGCCGCGTAACCTTCTTCCTGTCGAACACCCTGCAGCCGATCGTGTAACGCCTGGCGTGCTTCAACTAAATTTTTAATAAACGCAATCAGGCCATCAAAGCTTAAGTCGGTTCGATTGGTACGCTGGTAGGCCTGCGTAAACTCCGACAATAAGGCAGGAAGATTATCGAGCAACAAACCATGTACCCGGCGTTGACGCAACCACGCCTCAAATACCCGGCATTGAGGCTGGTAGGTATGCAAGGCAGAAAAAAATTGGTTACGCAACAGATAACTCAGTTCGGTGGTCGAGGTTTTATTGCGTAACAATGCAATGGCACTAACCGCTGCATCGATCGCTGGCCATTGTTGTAAGCTCCGGCCTAAGCTAAAACGATACACATTGTGATTTTGCTGTACTTGCAGCGGCGACATTGCCGGATAGAACACACGTCTTGCCAGCTCCTCGACTTCAGCTTGCCGGTGCTGCAAATCGGGTACCACAATACTAATTAGTGTATCGCCATCGGCCTCGATTTTTTCCCGCGCAAATCGCAGCGCCCATACCAATTCATGCCGACTATCAATAAACCGTTTGTAGTGAGCATCGACCGTGGTTCGATGCGGCCGTGAATAGGAAACAGTCACACCCTGTTGCGTCAAGTGGTTAACATGCTGCTTCTGCGCATCCGTGATCAGATCGTAAGACTCCCATACAAGATGCTGAAAAACCGGCTTGAACTGGGTTTCGTGCAGCGCTGCCAGCACCATTGGTTCATCGATCAGACCTCGTTGCTTCAGTCGCTGTCGATAATCGTCCAACCAAGCAAGAAACTGTGTGGTATCCGCCACATGATCGAGACGTAAGGTCTGCGGTGTAATCAGCCAGTCGTGCATTAATCGCCAGCTACGCTGTACTGCCTTAGCCGTTTGTTGCACATTTAACAAAGTTAAACTGTGCTCTTCGCGCCGGGAAGCTTCAATCACCTGAGTCCAGATTAGCGCCGACTGTTGCGCCGAAATCAGCGTGAGTGCCCCTGTCTTTTTGGCCAACAATTGTCGATTGAGACGCCACAATTGCTTGAGATAATCCGACCAAACCAGAATATTGGGGGCTTCCCACACTCGCTGCCCCAAGGCTATTCGCTGGCGTGCCAGATTCTCGTGCAACGATGTTGCTAAGCTACGCGTCGGAACTAAAACTGCAGTCGCTGAATCGAGCGTGTTTTGCCAAGGTGTGTTCATGGCCTCAGTTTACCACTGAGACTGCCGAAAATTTTCGGCAGCACAAAAAAAAGCGGCCAATGTCGGCCGCTTCAGGTATTTGTTCTCTACCGAGATGGTGTGCTTATCGCAGCCCCGCCATGTAAGCAGATAATTCCTTGATTTGCTGCTCAGACAAACTGAAGGCAACGCTTTTCATGATACCCGCATGGCCCACGCGCTCACCCTTCTTAAATGCCAATAGTTGCTGCTCCAAGTAGCCTTTATGCTGACCTGCTACGCGAGGATAGTGAATCGGAATGCCGTGTCCACTTGGCCCATGACAACCCATACACGCTGAAATACCACGCTCGGCGAAGCCACCGCGATACAATTTCTCACCAGCGACCGCCATTTCAATATCTTCTTCAGTTAGGCTGACTTCGGTGCTAGCTGGCAAAGACGCGTAGTATGCATCAAGATCCGCCATGTCTTCTTCAGTCAATGCAGCCACTTGGCCCGCCATAATCGCGTTTTGACGCTCACCAGATTTAAATGCTTTCAACTGAGCACTGATATAACCGGGCACTTGTGCTGCCAAGTTTGGGTTGATTGGCAGACTACTCACACCAGCCGCGCCGTGACACGCAGCACACACCGCTGATTTTGCTTTTCCCGCCTCGGCATCACCTGCGGCCAGAGCCATTGTCGTCATGGCCATGCCGGATAACGAAATGCCGGCTATTGCTAATAATTTTTTCAACATTGACGAGTCTCCAGTAACAGGCTCAAGGAATGCGTTTCTTAGTGGCGGGTTTTATATCACGACGCTCCGACGGCCTCAAGTGTGCCGGTTGCTTTTAGCGAAAATAAGCATGACGTGCAGCTCACTTAAAGGCGATGTATTTGGTACACTCAATGGATGTCCAGCAGCCCATTAATCTCCCGTGTCTACGAATAGCTCTTTACCAGAAATTTTGCGTGCCCCCGAGTTCTTGCTCGGCGCCGCTGAACCCCACCAGTTCCCGCAAGATGATCAGGTTGAAATTGCTTTCGCCGGTCGTTCGAACGTGGGTAAATCCAGTGCCATCAACGCGATTTGTAATCGACGAAAGCTTGCGCGGACCAGTAAGGTACCTGGCCGCACACAACAAATAAATTTTTTTTCCATGGGCGAACACGCGCGCTTGGTCGATCTGCCAGGCTACGGCTACGCGCAAGTACCGCTTGCGGTTAAGCAAAAATGGGAGAAAACCATTCACGAATACCTGACTGGCCGCCCAAATCTACGTGTCTTGGTCTTGCTTATGGACGTTCGCCACCCATTGACCGATCTGGATTGGCAAATGGTGCGTTGGGCCAGTGAAGCCGATCTGCCAACCCAGGTGCTACTCACCAAAGCCGATAAGTTTAAACGTGGAAGAGTCGCCGCGATAACGCTAGAAGTTGAGCGCGAATTGAACAAGGTAAACGGCCAGTTTGGGGTCGAAGCTTTTTCCTCCCAAACCTACCTCGGGGTTGAAGCCATGCGGGCACAATTAGCGGAATGGGTAGTCGCCTGACACGGGCTTTATTGACAGTTTTGTAAATAAGTTTGTAAATTTTTTACAAACACGCTTGAAACGAAAGTCATTTTCACATATCGTTCCCCTTGTTAGATTTTAACGGGTTGCGAATAAGAATCATTTGAAAGTCTTCAATTAGCCAGCATCGGCTACTTTCTAGTCTGATTTTATTAACACCCAGCGAATATAGGCGCTATTGAACGACGCGTTCAGTAGCACTTGAAAGAATTGCCTAGGGTAGGCAGTCCCCCCAAACGACATCCCCTTGGAATACCTCACACACGGTATTTCGCCTACCCTAGGCATCTAGTTTCTAAATACGCATCAGACCCTTCAAGGGCAGGTTTTTCTTCCATCTTTCTTGCCTGTTGTACTGTAGTTAAGAATAACTGCACCATACTTAAAACAAGAACAAGCTAGCGACCCGACACTGTATCGTGGTCGCAACTCAAGTCAAAATCAATTTACCGTTTAGGCTTCCCTTCAAAAATAATTTGCCAGCGTCCAGCAGAATTTTTTTGCCACAACTGGCGCTTTTCGGCCGTATTCGAGAAGTTATTACTGGCGTAATGCTGAGTGAAGGTGACTTCGAACATAGCTGCCTTGCCCGGATAGCGAAACAGACTGTGTATCTCCAATTCTAGGTCGATGTCAGTCTTAGCGCGATTAACCTGCTTTTTGCGTGCCGCCCATTGCGCGAAATCACCGTGCCCGAGATTAAAATTCTCAGACGAGTAATGAGCAATTAAGGCATCCGTGTCGATTGCCTCCCAGTCCTTCTCCCAACGAGCGATCACTGCCAACAACTCGGCTTGTTGTGCCGCGGCATCCTGTTGATCCAGCCAAGCAACCTGCTCGCTGAGCAACACCGGAGTATGGGCTTGCACATCCACAAACTGCGCCACGTCTAATAAATCATCATTGCTTAACACAAAACAGCCTTCACTCGACCATGGCGCGCGCGCATAGGTGTCGGATGGCGTGCCATGCAGCCAGATGCCGTAGCCGGTACGACCCAAATAACGGTCGTACCTATTCGGATAATCAACCGGAAAAGCACCTTTGCCGTACAAATCCGGCAACGCTTTTCCTTCGATATGCCGTGTCACTCGGTAGATACCAATCGGGGTTTTGTTATCGCCCTCGACCTGTTTACCAAAGCCTTGTGACCCCATGGTTAAATAGTAATCACGGACTAACTTCGGGCGTCCGTCATTATTTGCATACACATACAGCCGGCCAGCCGTCAGGTCAGCCACCAGCACATGCTGGTATTTGCCCATCAACACTAAGTCTGCCGGTAACCGTGTGTGCAGCGCTTGTGCGTTGTCATGCCGGTGTTGCCAGCGATTTTTAAGCTGATGCACCAGACCACGTAACACCTCTTCCGGAATCGAGGCTCGGGCACCAAACAGCGCCGTGTCCCCCGACATTGCCATTAGAACCTCGGCGCGCAAGAAGTGTCCTACTCGACTCTTGGGAAACTGGGATAAATGCGTGTCCGCCTGCTCTAGCGCCTGTCTCAACTGCCCACTTTGAATTGCGTCAATCACAGCCAGGAGCTGTGCTTCGTAATCGCCATTCGAGGCCACCGCGTGCAACTCATGTGTTGGGTCTCTAGTGATGGTTGGCTGCACCAGCTGTTCCGCGGCAAGCGGGGCTGCACCACACATTGCAGCAAACACTGCCACCCAACGTACTCGACTCATCCTGACACCGTCTGTTCTTTGATGATTTTCGCCGTGCGCCAGTCACTATTTGACAGCACGAACACCAGTCTCTTGCGAGACGTTTCATCAAACGAGGCCGATTGGTAGTGCTGAGAAAAGGTCACCGCCACGGAGCCACCTTGATCTATCACTTCGAAGTCCGAAAGATCGAGCTGAATAGGTTTCGCATTGGCGAAATATAGGTCGGTCTGCTGCAACCAACGCGTGCGATTCACATACTCCCCAGGAGCATAATCTGTGTCGTAAAACGCAATGTAGGCCGCTTTGTCACGTGCCGCCCAAGCCGATGCCCACCGCTGTACATGCTGAATCGCAGCTTGATCTAATGACAACCCACTTTCAATCGATATGGTGTCCAGTGTGCTGGTGGGGTCGACGGGTGATGCTTCGGTTTGCTGACGCATCACTGGTATACTCACAGGGGATTCCTGGTGTTGACCCAGAACCGGAACTGATTGCTTGCTTCTCATCTCAGCAATTACCGCTTCTTGCTCACTCATTTGACGCTGCAACTGATCCAACTTTTGTTCATAATGCCGCTTTTGTGCCGCTAGTTCAGCGGTCAATGCCGCAACTTCTGCGTTGTGCGCCTCGGGACTTGGCATCTCTGGCTTAGCGAACGACTCAGGTATAGCGATTTCAGACCTTGTTTCCGACGCCAGCGTGCGCACAACTGGGAGCTGTACCGCCTTTAAGGCCAAATCTGGTTCATTTTTGTCCAACGCACGCTGATAAGCGTTGGCGGCTAACGCGCCATTGATACGCTGCAACCCTGCCCACAACATTGCAGCATGTTGATCCGCTTGCAAACCCTGTTGCAAACTCACTTTGGCCTGATTCAGTTTACCTTGACGCGCATACAAAGCCGCCAGGTTAACGTAGTACTCAAGTCGCGATGGGTCGGCCTTCAACATCGCTTGGAGATTCCGTTCGGCCGCACGCCACTGACCCGCATCGATCTGTGCAGCAACATCAACCAGCGATACGGCTGGCGAGGATTGCGCGATGGCAACATTAGCGAACGCCGAAGCGACATACAGCGCCACCGTCACGGCTGGGACAACGATGCGAAAATTAAAGGTTTTCATACACACAATAAGGAGATCTAAACTAAATAATCTGCAGCTTGGCCCGCGATTCTAAAACAGGTTGGAATGACTGTCAGTCACGCAGAGGACAGTTAATGAGCTTGCGCCCAATTACTGCCATTTCCTACGTCGACTAACAGCGGGACATCCAATTTGGCCACCTGCTGCATGATATCTCGAATCGACGCAATTCCACTGTCTAACATACTGTCCGGCACTTCGAACACCAGCTCGTCGTGCACCTGCATCACCATCTTGATCTGCGGTGCCTCAGCTCGAATCCATTGATCCACGGCAATCATTGCCATCTTGATGATATCGGCGGCAGTGCCCTGCATCGGTGCATTAATTGCGGTACGTTCTGCATATTGCCTTACGTTGTGGTTTTTGGCGTTGATGTCCGGTAGATACAAACGACGACCAAACACCGTTTCAACAAACCCGCGCTCGCGAGCGGATTCTCGGGTATTTTCCATATAGGCTTTGACGCCCGGGTACCGTTCAAAGTACTGATCAATATAACTTTGCGCCTGCTTGCGCTCCACATTTAACTGCTTCGCCAAACCGAACGCAGACATCCCGTAAATCAAACCGAAGTTGACCGCCTTTGAATGGCGCCGCTGTTCGTCGGTGACGTCGTCTAACGGCGCCGAAAAGATTTCTGCGGCGGTAGCGCGATGGATGTCTAGCCCATGCTGAAAGGCATCCAGCAACGTGGCATCGGCGGACAGGTGCGCCATGATCCGCAATTCGATCTGCGAGTAATCAGCCGCCACAATATGACAACCGGGTTCGGCGATAAACGCTTCCCGTATACGCCGACCTTCTAGGGTGCGTATCGGAATATTTTGTAGATTCGGGTCGCTCGACGACAGCCGCCCGGTGGCGGCCACCGCCTGATGATATGAGGTATGAACTCGTCCAGTGCGACGGTTGATCATGGTCGGCAGCTTATCGGTGTAAGTGGACTTTAGCTTTCCCAAACTGCGGTGCTCCAGAATCAAACGCGGCAGTTCGTGATCCAGCGCCAGCTCCTGCAACACATCTTCGGCTGTCGACGGTGCGCCTTTCGGGGTCTTTCTCAAGACTGGCAAGCCCATTCGATCGTACAAAATTTCCTGGATCTGCTTCGGCGAAGCCAGGTTAAATTCGCCCTCGGCCAGCTCATAGGCGCGAGACTCACTTTGCTGCATACTCATCGCCAACTGCTGGCTTTGCTGTAACAGCATCGCATCATCAATCAACACGCCGTTATCTTCAATGCGAGACAGCACACTCACCAACGGCATCTCGAGTTCAGTAAAAATTTTGTGTAATCCTGGCTTGGCCGTAAGCTGTGGCATCAAGACGTGGTGCAAACGCAAAGTCACATCGGCGTCTTCCGCCGCATAACGCGATGCTGTCTCCAATTCTATCTGATCAAAGGTCAGCTGCGATTTTCCCTTGCCGGCGACTTCCGTAAACGGCACTGGAGTGTGGCCGAGATGCGTTTCCGAGAGCGTGTCCATATCATGGCGCGAACTCACACTATTGAGTACATACGATTCCAACATGGTGTCGAATTGGACACCTTGCATACTAATCGAATAATTTGCCAGCACGCTCATGTCATACTTAAGATTCTGGCCAATCTTCGGTAAATTCGGATCTTCGAGCAGCGGTTTCAGTTTCTGCAAGACCCAGTCACGATCGAGTTGATCAGGCGCACCAAGATAGCTGTGCGCGACCGGCACATACGCCGCCTCGCCCGCGTTGATGGCGAACGACAACCCAACCAGCTCGGCGGCTTGCGCGTGCACCGACGTGGTTTCCGTATCGAAGGCAAACCCCTCGCTCGAAGCCAGTCGACTTAGCCAGTCTTCAAACTCGGATTCGTTCAGTATGGTGCTGTACTTTCCGGGTTTAAATTCGCCTATCTGGGCAGCACCACTGCCAGCCTGGAGCGTCTCACCCAGTTCACCCAGCCATTTCTTGAATTGTAGGGTTTGATAAATATCGATCAGCGTATCCGTGTCGGGCTCCTTCGCATGCAACTCTTCGAGCGCCGGATCCAACTCCAATTCGCAGCGAATGGTCACCAAGTCCTTAGACAACGGTAGCTGTGGAATAAATTCACGCAGGTTCTCACCGACTTTGCCGCCAATCTGATCTGCATTCTCGATCACGCCATCCAGTGTGTCGTATTCGCTCAACCACTTAACCGCGGTCTTTGGCCCAACTTTTGGCACACCGGGAATATTGTCTGAGGTGTCGCCAGTCAGGGTCAGAAAATCGATAATCTGATCTGGCCGTACGCCAAACTTCTCGACCACGCCGTCAACATCCATAATCACCTTCTTCATGGTATCAATCAGATTCACGCGGTCATTCACAATCTGAGCCAGGTCCTTGTCACCGCTGGCAACCAAAACTGTTTTGCCTTTTTCACTGGCCTGCTTTGCATATGTACCGATGACGTCATCTGCTTCCACACCGGTAATCGCGACCAAGGGCAAACCCATGGCCTTGATACCTCGGTGCACAAAATCGATCTGACTGCGTAGTTCGTCCGGCATCGGTGGTCGGTTCGCCTTGTAGTCTTCGTATAGGTCATGGCGAAAATTCTTACCCTTGGCATCAAACACCGCCACGATATGAGACTCGGGATACTCACTCATTAGGCTCTTGATCATATTAATGATGCCAAAAACAGCACCTGTCGGCTGACCTGAAGTGGTTTGCATGCGCTTTAATTGAGGCACATAGAAGGCACGGTACAGATAGGACGAACCGTCGATCAGGATCAACTCGGGTTGCTTCATGGTAGTCTGGAATGTTGGCGTCTGGTAGCAAGGGTCAAGCACTGCCAGAGTGCGGTGATGCCCTTTCGATTTCAAGCGGATATGATAACATGATAGTTAAGTCGACTCCGATCACGAACTCTAATCCTAGAGCTTTTCGCGAGCGGAGTTAATGTCATGCGGAGCGTACCCATGTGTAAATCAAGCTTATCTGTTTTGTTACTTGCCGCCGGCGTATCTATGGCGACCGCCCCGGTACAATTGAGTCACGCCGAAACCGCACCACCGCCGACGCTCGGGCAAGACACCAAAGGGGAACCTGCCACAGCGGAACAAATTGCCGAAGCTGAAGCCAACGAACAAGCGCAGCCCCAGAATGACAGTGCTGTCACTGACGGCAAGGAACAAAAAAAATCTGGTCGCCTGTTCGGCACCACCAAGATCAAAGAATCACGCCGCGAGAGTGGTCAGGTTTATCAAATCGAAATACAACATTCCGCCGGCCCGAATCAGTATATCGAAGAGACCGACTCTGACGGCAATATCGAGAGTGAGCCAACCGATATCGAAGACACGCCTAACTTGCCTAAATGGCGGATCGGTTCTTGGTAATGCGACCACGACTCACGGTCTTATTGCTGACTAGCCTATACTTATTTTGGTCGGCCGCCTCGTTGGCGGACGACCCACAGTCCTCATCAACGCGCCAGGAAATGCGACTGTACAAAGTTAATAAGGATGGCATAACTCAGCGACTGCGGTTTACCACCCGAAAATCCCGCGAGGCCGGTTGTCACAACCTAATGAAACGCGCACGCTTGTATCGGGCTATGCAGTTCGGGTTCAAACAATGCCGCATCTACGCTAGCAAAGACTGTGAAAGCGACAGCCTGATGGAATTTAAGCGCGCAAAAGAGGACGAAAACATCACCGAACTCATCCAGGGCTACTCATGGTATCCGATTGGTGAACATGAACGCGGCGAACTAATCCGCTCTTGGCAATGTGACTGAACCCAAGATCAGTAGAGCTTATGCTTTATGGCTGAGTGCAAGGTAATCGTGCGATTGCATTTCCTGCAACCGACTCATGGTCCGCTGAAACTCAAACGCGACGCGCGTACCATTGTATAACGCCTCAACCTGGGCCGCAGCCGAAATGATCAACTTCACATTGTGATCATAAAATACGTCGACCAGATTAATAAACCGTCGCGCCTGATCTTCCATTAAACGATCCATCACTGGCACATCACTGAGCAGTATTGAATGAAAGCACCGCGCCAGCTCGATGTAGTCATTTTGTGACCTGGGCCCGTCACACAATTCGGTAAAGTCGAACCAGATCACACCATCTGCGCGTCGAATCGAACGCAACTCCCGACCTTCTACTTCAATCAAGGCATTGGCTATCCCAGGCTCCGGCGCAAGATGCTCAAAGTTGTATTGCATGCCCTTCCTAGCCAACTCATCAACTGGAGTAAAGTACGTCTCAGCTTTATCCAGAAAGCGCAGCCGATAATCAATTCCAGAGTCGATATTAACCACGTCAGTGTACCGATGAATCATAGCAATCGCGGGCAGGAATAAGTCGCGCTGTAGCCCACCGAGGTAGAGGTTGTCCGGCTCGACATTACTTGTCGCCACCAGCGTGACGCCTTCATCAAACAGCACGCGCATCAGTTTCACCAGAATCACGGCATCCGCCACATCGTTGACCACAAACTCATCGAAACACAGAACTCGCGCCTCTTTTGCTAACTGCTTTCCGATAATGACCAATGGATCAGCCTGGTCACGCAAAGCCTTACGCTCCAAGTGTACGCGATGCATAAAGCGATGAAAGTGCATGCGCAGCTTTTGCTCAAATGGCAAACAATCATAGAAAGTATCGACGAGATAGGTTTTCCCTCGACCTACGCCGCCCCAAAAGTACAAGCCTTTTACCGGCTCCTTGCTCGTTTTACCAATACCGAGGCGCGACAACCAGCCAGCGCGCTGAGGGGGCTGATTCAGCAACGCATCATACAAGCGTTGCAAATGCTGCACTGCCAATTGCTGTGCCGGGTCTTCGGCAAACTCAGGTTTTTGTAAGTCTTGCTGGTATCGCGAAAGCGGCGTGTCGACCATCATCAAAGTTGGATTGCTATTGCAGGGCGTTGAGTTTACCGTAAGCAGTTATGAAAATGTCAGTGAAACAACCATGAAAGTGCCCAACAACCAGGGGATTTTGCTCCCGTATCGCGGTGTATGCCCCACCCTAGCCCCATCTGCCTTTATCGCCCAGACAGCAACGATCATCGGTGATGTTCAGGTTGGCGCTGAATCTGGCATCTGGTATGGCTGTGTGGTGCGCGGTGATGTCAACGAAATTCGCATCGGCGAACGCACTAACATTCAGGATTTAACCATGATCCACTGCGCTGAACGCGGCCAAGGCACCTACTTAGGTAATGACATTACTGTCGGTCACTCTGCGATTTTGCATGCTTGCACGATCGAAGATGACGCCTTTATTGGGATACAGGCCTGCGTCATGGATGATTGCTTAGTGGAACGCGGCGCAATGGTCGCCGCTGGCGCACTGGTCACTCCGGGAAAGGTCGTGCCGGCTGGTGAAGTCTGGGCTGGCAGTCCCGCTAAGAAACTGCGCGATATTAACGAATCAGATTTGGCTTTCTTTGAAATCAACCGTCAGCGCTATGTTCGACTTGCGACTGAGTATCGTCAAGAGCAAGGCAGCAATAATGCCTGATCTCATTCGGCGACCGGCTATTCCATCAACTTAGTGCGATATTTTAGCGCAGAGGTGGCGTCGCCCAGCGCGTCGTAAGCATTGGCCATCAAATACCAATTCTGCCGTCTCAACGCGTTATCGGCGCCAGCCAAGGTATTGGATTTTGCGGCTAACTGAATTGCTTGACGCCATGACTGCTGTGCAAACCGCACATCGGCCAGCTTCCCCCATAACAATGCATTACGCGGTTCGATTCGCAGCGCACGCTCAAGTGAATCCGCGGCCCCATCCCAGTCCTGTTGATTTCGTTGTTGCTGCGCAACACTGACCAATCGTTTAACCACCGGCGACATACCCTGCGCATACCCCATCGACTCCGCTTGAATCACATCATCGTCAGGTAACGGCAAGGCCTCACCATCCACCACAGCGCGATCTTCAACCGTCGCTGGTGGCGTCAGGTCTCGGGTCGAGGCACACGCACTCAGAAAGCCCAGCAAGGCCACCAACAACCAGACCCGCAATGCAGACCCAAGTCTCACGCCCGTACTAGTCAAATAAACGCTGCCACCAAGACTTCTTTTTACGCCTGGCTGGCGGTTCCTTAGGCCACGGTTCAAAATGTTGCATCTCATCTTCATTGTCCAGATCATACTGTATCCGATTTGCACACGGTATATTTTCCAACTCTAAAGACTCAATCAAAATGGGCAGATTACGAGATAAACTGCAGTCCTGACGTATCGGGTCCACCGAATAATGCACTACCTGCGATACCACAGCGTCACTGTACCCCAGCTCAAAGCGTTCTAATGGCATTGCTTGCATTGTCTTTGACCACAAACGTGCCGCGCCACTCGCACCCGTCAAACCGGTAGATTGGTAGTCATCTCGACCAACCCAAACCACGGTCAGATAATTGCCCGAGAATCCGGCAAACCAGCTGTCTCGATAGTCGTCGGTGGTGCCGGTCTTGCCAGCCAACCCGTAATCGTAACGAAATCCGGTTAAAACGCTGCGTGCGGTACCATTTCGAACCACATCCTGTAACGCGTAATTAATCAGAATCGTAAACTCCGGCTCGATCACTTGCTCAATGTCCAGCGAGTATCGCGCCAGAGGGTCATTCTCATTGCTTAATACTGATCGGATACCCTTGATGGGGGTCTTAAATCCACCGGACGCTAGACTAAGATACAATTGACCAACATCCATCACCGTCATGGGAACTGCACCGAGCAAGACCGAAGGCAATTCACTTACTTTGTCGTTGTACCCCAATCGACGAATCGTGTCCGCCACCTCATCCACACCAAGTTCCATACCCAGTTGGACGGTCGCCAGATTGTACGAACGTGACAAGGCTTCGACTAGCATCACGTCGCCATGCTCTTGCTTATCATAATTCTGCGGCTGCCAGTCGGGGCTACCGCGCTGCGAGACCGTGATCGAACGGTCGGACACCAAACTTGCAAGCGAGTACTTGTTCGGCGCTTCCAGGGCAGTTAAATAGACAAAGGGTTTAAGCAATGAACCTACTGGCCGCTTCGCGTTCAGAGCACGGTTGTACCCAGAAAAACTCGGGTTCCTATCACCCAGCATGGCGGCGACTTCGCCGTTATCGGTACGAATAACCACCGCCGCCACCTGCAAACTATTCGCCGTGATGCCTTTGTCCCGTTCAACCGCGGCCAGCTCCTCACGAACAGCCTTCTCCAGACTTTCCTGAATCCGCGGATTGAGTGTGGTGTGTATCTGCAAACCATCATTCAAGAGATCTTCTTGATGATAATCCTGTTGCAGGTTTTGTCGCACAAACCCCATAAAAGCTGGGTAGGATAACAGTGCCGCGCGTGCCGCAGTGGGGCTCAATTTTAAATCCGACGCAATCGCTCGTTGGTAAGCCGCATCATCGATCACGCCCTGTTCCAACATGGTTTTCAACACCAAGTTTCGGCGTTGCAATGCATTGTTTGGATTCCGAATCGGGTTGTACTTGCTAGGCCCATTATTGACCGCAATCAAAACCGCGATTTGATCCAGATCCAACTCCTGCAACGGTCGACCAAAAAAGTAGCGACTAGCCAACCCGAAACCGTGAATTGCTCGATTGCCGACCTGACTCAAATGCACTTCATTTAGGTACGCCTGCAGGATTTCGTCTTTACTGTAATGCAGCTCTAACAGCACAGCCATGATGGCTTCCACGGCTTTGCGTTTATATGTTTGCTCCGAGGAAAGGTAATAATTTTTCACTAACTGTTGAGTCAGTGTACTACCGCCTTGCACTACTCGACCAGCTCGCATATTGCGAATCATAGCGCGTACAATCCCCAAAGGATTGACGCCAAAATGGGAACGAAATTGACGATCCTCATTCGCAATCAAGCCTTCGATTAACTCAGTCGGCACTTCATCGATGCGTAACAAGGAGCGGTCTTCATGACTCATCGGCGAGACACTGCCAAACAAACGCGGCTCCAACCTGACAATCTCGGTATTGTGACTGGCCGCCGTGACATCGGGCTGTTCCACCGAGATCGCCTCGATACGCCCTGCCCGCAACGAAAGGCGAATAATTTGTTGTGGTCGCAACTCATCCCAGAATCGGAACTCACGCTGATAGATCGCCAATTCAGACGGACTGTATCGATACGACCCAACCCGATCCAACGCGGAACGTCGGGTGTAACCCAACTCACTGAGCTCCGCCAATACCAGCTTTTCATCAAACCGCTGCCCGATATACAGCTCCATTGGCCGGGTGTAAACATGCGCAGGCAAGGCCCATTTTTGCCCTTCAAACTTCTTGCGAATCGAAATATCCAAGTACACGGTGAAGCAAAGCAGGGCCAAGAACGCGAGCATAGTCAAACGTAACAGCCAAAATCTTAGAAACGACCAAAATCCTCGGCGCTTGGCCTTGCCAGCCGGCCGCTTGAGACTCCCGCGCTTGGTGGACGTGCGTTTTTCCAAGTTAAGACGCTTCTGGCCAGAATTAGATCGGCCACTGGCTACGGTCTTTTTGCCTCGTTTCGTACGTTTTTTTTTGGATGCTTTGTTATTCGGCATGGCGATGATAGTGTCTACAAACAGGGTGCCACAATCAGGTGACCCAAACCCGGGACGAGCCGTGATTCTGACCATAGTAGAGCACAATTACAACCACCGACTTTTGAACGTGACTGGCGTGTAACACGAGCGCACCAACACGCCACATCTTTGGCTCGATATAGCGTTTAATAACAATGACTTATAGATACTAACTAATTTAATGCCTTAATTATTGATTGACGGCGACTCAATGCCTCAGATATGATCTTTGTGTGGAATTGGGCAACGCTGGGTGTGTGGCGGACACTGGGTGACAATATTTGCTCAGTTGTGAACAGCCTCAGACTGTGCGAAAGTTGTTAGATCGGTTGGGCAAGATCATGCACAGCGCGCCATCCAACATACAGCGTCTAGTCGTTGACAGGTATGGCGTTGCGAGGTGCAGACTGGGTATGGGTCGCACCTTGACAACGGCAGACAGATCAACGAACTAACTTGAAACAAGGCGTGACGTAACTTCGATACAATACGAGCTCGACAGTGACCGAAAAAAATCTGCAATCTGATATACAGGAATACTCTGACTGGCGCACCGCAGTAAGTGGCGCAGTACAAGATCTGAGCACCTTCCTCAAAGCCAAAAACGTCACTGATTTGCGTACGCATCACCAGTTCGAAAACGTACTGGGCGCGCTGGCCGACGACAATCTGTCGGTGGCATTTGTCGCTGAATTCTCACGTGGCAAATCTGAGATGATCAATACCATCTTCTTTGGCAACTACAAAAAACGCATCTTGCCTTCCGGTTCTGGTCGCACCACGATGTGCCCAACCGAACTCATGTATGACCCGAACCTGCCTAGTTCGATTCGTCTACTACCGATCGAATCACGCAAAGATGAGCGCGCGCTGTTCGAGCTAAAAAAAGACAAATCATTGTGGCGCGAGATTACCTTTGATGCCGATGACGTACAGAGCGTCAGCGACGCGATGACCGGCATGACGGACAATAAGCTTGTCAGCAAATCGTACGCCAAAGAGCTCAAATTTGATTTACTGGAAGACGAAAATTCTGAAATTGGTCTGCCAGTAAACGAGTACGACGAAGTACAGATCCCCAGTTGGCGGCACGCGATTATCAACCTGCCCCATCCACTGCTTGAACAAGGTCTAGTGATTCTCGACACGCCGGGCCTTAACGCGATCGGTGCAGAGCCTGAGCTAACGATCAACCAACTCGCGACCGCGCACACCGTGGTGTTCATCCTATCGCATGACACGGGCGTCACGTCGACAGACTTAGAACTGTGGCAACAGCATTTAGACGGCGAAAAATCTGAGAAAGAACGCAACCAGCGTAAACTTGTTGCATTGAATAAGATTGACGCTCTCTGGGATGGCATTCGCAGTGAGACTGAAATTCAAAATGAGATCGATGCGCAGGTGGCCGCCACGTCGAAAACGTTAGCGCTTGATCCGGCCAACATTTTTCCTGTGTCCGCGCAAAAAGGCTTGCTCGCCAAACTGTCGGACGATGCAGAACTCCTGCAACGCAGCAATATTCCAGCGCTGGAAAACGCGATTGCCAGCAAACTGATTCCAGAAAAACGCAAGATCGTAGTCGAAAAGGTCCGCAGCGCGCTGGAAGGCATTTTGGATTCTGCTAGCTCCATCATGGACAATCGTCTTAAAGATGCGGATGAACACATCGCGGAACTCAAGCAGTTAAGCAGTAAAAACACCGACGTAATTTCTCATATCATGTTGAAAGTGCAATCCGAGAAATCGTCGCTGGAAAAAGACATGCAGCGTTATCAAGCGCTGCGGGCGGTGTACTCTAAAGAAACCACCAAATTAGTCCAGTTGTTGAGTAATGACCGATTGGAAAAATTGATTGCCATCACGCGGCACAATATGGCTCGCTGTGCGTCATCTATCACCCTGCAAAAGACTATTTCAAAGTATTTCGAACGCCTTAACTACTATATAGACAGCGCGATTGAACAAGCCAATGAAATCGCCGCATTGTCAGAGAACATTACTCGCGATTTCGAACAAGATCACGGCATTGCAAATTTCAAGGTCCGCCGCCTGCGCCTGGAGAAATTTAAGCAGGAAATTGCGCGGCTAGAGGCCAAACACCGGCACCTCAAAGACACAAAGACGTTATTTTTCCGCGAACAAATGTCGATCACGAACCGGTTCTACGAATCCGTTTGCCAGGCTTCACGCAAGGTCTTCTCGCGCGCCCTGCGCGATGCCACTAACTGGAATAATAACCTGATGGTCCCAATGGAAACCTATGTTCGAGAGCATCATACGCAGCTGCGTCGTCGACTCGAAAGTGTGAAACGCATCCATAAAGCCTCCGACACGGTGGAACAGCGCTTACAGGAACTTACTGTGATGCAAGCGGAACTGGTCGAACAACACGGTGAGTTTACCCAGTATCAGGAAAAACTGGTTGAGCTGCTTTCTCAAGCAACGCACGCCAACGAAGAAGCAGAACAAGAGGCCGAAGCCGAAGAAGCCAAATCAGCGGATATCCTTTACTGGGACCACAAAGTGAAGTTTTAGTGCGACCAATTCAAATCCACTGGTGCGCACGTTACCAGATTATTGCCTATCCATTTGCCCCTGTCTGCGTCGTTCCGCGGTGTGCTATCATCGGCCAAAACAAACCTTCAAAACTGCCTACATGCTGACCAAATCGTTCTCCACTTTCTTCATCACTCTGGCCTGCCTGAGTTTAACCGCCTG
Organism: Arenicella chitinivorans; assembly: GCF_014651515.1. NCBI lineage: Bacteria > Pseudomonadati > Pseudomonadota > Gammaproteobacteria > Arenicellales > Arenicellaceae > Arenicella > Arenicella chitinivorans. The sequence goes on along the minus strand of NZ_BMXA01000003.1, from coordinate 25,505 downwards.
TGGTGCGCATTATGGCGCGGTCAAGTTCGTGTCGGACCCGCCGGGCGCTGAGGTTATCAACCTTGATGACGGCACCATCATTGGCAATACCCCGGTCACCATGTTCTGGAAGGACGGCAGCAGTAATCGGCAGCACATCCCGATTCGCCTAAAAAAACAAGGTTACTATGAAAAAGTAACGTCCTTCTGGCTCAGTATGCGACACTCCAGTGAGCAGGAAGCGCTGGAAAATGCGCAACTAGTAAAAGTCTCCATGCAAAAGAAGGGCGAATAAGCCTCTAGCAACCCAAACCAAGCACTCCCTATGAAACACTCAGTCAAACTATTCTCAATTGCGATGCTCTGTCTTGCTCTGACCGCGTGCGGCAGCGGTAAACGCAATATCGCGTTGAAGATTCACTCCGATCCGCTTGGAGCCTATGCTTTGTTGCAAGTCAAATATAAAGGGGATGAGAACCCCGAGTGGATTTTCCTGGGTCCGACACCCGTGGTTCTCGACAAGTCCATCAAATTCGACGGTGCCACCACAGTTTCATTGAAAGTGATTCGCCCAGGTTTTTACGAGCAAGTTAAAACTTGGAACGCCAAGGATTTTGTCAAAGAATACAAGCAGTACAAAAAGATTTCTTGGATACCGAATATGGTTAAGCAGTAAGTCGATTACTGCTCATTCTGCGCGTCGTATTTTTGCCCCGTTAATTGGGTGTATTTGACCTGTAGCTGCGTCGGCGTTTCCGGGTGTTGCGGGTCAACTAGAATGCAGTCTACCGGGCATACCACCACACACTGCTGCTCTTTGAAGTGTCCCACGCACTGAGTACAGCGCGACGCCTCAATCTCATAGATCATTTCCCCTTGGTATATCGCATCATTTGGACACTCCGGTTCACACACGTCACAATTGATGCACTGATCGGTAATAAACAACGCCATCGTCTGTCTCTACTCTGAGCAACTCAGCAACCTAGATTGCCTCGTTGACGGGATTAACTACTCGGGCGACCTGCCGCCCATTTATTCTGCAGCGCCAGCTCCACATGCGGTGGTACGAAACTGCTTACATCACCCTTATAGTAAGAAATCTCCCGCACTAAAGATGACGAAATAAAGTAGTTTGCTTCCGATGGTGTCAGGAAAATCGTTTCCACATTACTGTCTAGGCGCCGATTCGCTGACGCGAGCTGAAATTCATATTCGAAGTCGGATACTGCGCGCAAGCCACGAATAACAAACTTTGCTTTTTGTCGCGTCACAAAGTTAACCAACAGGTCATCAAAGCTCTCAACGCGCACGTGCGGTATGTGCTGCGTGGCGTCGTCAACCATGGCCACACGTTCCGCCGTCGTGAACAAGGGGTTTTTGCGCGGATTATCGGACACAGCGATGATCACCTCGTCAAAAATTTGTTCGGCTCGCGCCACCAAATCCAGATGACCATTAGTGATCGGGTCGAAGGTGCCCGGGTAGATAGCAATCTTTTTCATGCGCGCAGTATAACGTATTTACACAAAATAAAGGCGATACGCGACCTGACCAGCGCGCCCCTCGCGGTGCAACGTCCATGTTTCAGGTACCTTTACCAAGGCATCCCGCGCCGATCGCTCGAGATACACAACCGCGCGTTCACTCAACCAACCGTTGTCATGCAACAACTGAATCACCTGTTCGAGAAGCTGAGACTGGTATGGCGGATCCACAAACACGACGTCCAGAGGGGTTGCAGGACGCGATCGCAGATACACTAAGGCATCCATGCATTGAACTTGCCCGCGCTGCTGTGCGGACAGTTCGCGCAGATTGCTGACCAATTGCGCTGCGACACGTTTATCCGATTCCACAAACACAGCGTGTTCTGCTCCGCGCGACAAAGCCTCGAGCCCGAGTACGCCGCTGCCAGCAAACAAATCCAAACATCGGGCGCCAGCAAGGTCGTGCATAAGCCAGTTAAACAACGTTTCGCGGACTCGATCTGTGGTTGGACGCAGTCCCTCATGCGTCAAAACTGGCAACCGACGGCCGCGCCACTGACCTGCAATAATTCGAATACGGCTTGATTTGTTCGCTTGCTTCATTGTGATTTCTGAGACAATCCCTACAATAGAGCCACGCAAGATGGCACAGCTTTCTTGGCCGCAACCTTACCACAGACATACACAGAATGAGCGAAACGAATTCACCGCAAAACCCGACCCCGGACGACAATAAGAAAAAGAAATCCGGCTTGTCTCGCCTGTTCAGCCGTGACAAGAGCAACACAGAGTCAGCGCTCGATCTAAACGCCGAGGCGGCCACCGTCGAAGACGGGCTCAGTAAAAGTCGCAACAACCTTTTGGGCAAGATCGGTGATGTTTTTAAGGGCTCATTTGACCTTGATGACGACTTGTTCGACGAACTCGAAGAAGTACTGATCACGAGCGATATCGGCGTCGATGCAAGCCTAAAGCTGGTCGACAATCTACGGACTCGGGTCAAGCAGCACAAAATTCAAGACGCCGCGGGCGTCATTGCTGGCTTACGCGCTGAAGTCGCGACAATGTTGCGCCCAGCGCAGCAACCTTGGAATGTACTACACCAGCGACCTTATGTGATGCTGATGGTTGGTGTTAATGGGGTTGGTAAAACCACGACGACCGCTAAAATCGCCAAACAATTCAAAGACCAAGGGCGCTCGGTTATGTTTGCGGCGGCAGATACATTTCGTGCGGCGGCGACCGAACAATTGCAGGAATGGGGTCGTCGTCTGGATATCCCGGTGGTTGCTCAAGGCCACGGCGCCGATGCTGCCGCGGTTGCCCATGACGCACTGACCTCGGCAATCGTTAAGGGCACCCATGTGCTCATGATTGATACTGCGGGTCGTTTACACACGCAATCAGATTTGATGGAGCAACTGCAAAAGATCAATCGCGTACTTGGCAACCTCGACCCGTCAATGCCGCATGAGGTAATGCAGATTCTCGACGCAGGCACCGGCCAAAATGCGCTGTCGCAATTAGATCACTTCAAAGACGCTGTCGGTGTTAACAGTGTCTGCCTCACTAAACTGGATGGGTCTGCCAAGGGCGGATTGGCCATTTCGATCACGCAGAAGTATCAGCTGCCAATTCGCTATCTGGGCGTAGGTGAGGGCTTTAATGATCTGCAAGCGTTTGATGCAGACGGCTTTGCCGCCGCGCTAGTGCCTGATTTAGACCCGCAATAACAACGCCATGATCAAACTTAGCCACGTTACTAAACGCTATCCGAATGGTCACGAAGCATTGCATGACGTCAGCTTTGATATTGCCGCCGGAGAAATGGTCTTCTTGGCCGGGCACTCCGGCGCGGGGAAAAGTACGTTGTTCAAACTCATTACCCGTATCGAGAAACCCACCTCGGGACAAATACTGGTCGACAACCAGAACCTGAGCCGTCTGCGCGATAACAAAATTCCAGCGCTGCGTCGCGACATTGGCGTCATTTTCCAAGACCATAAACTGTTAATGGACCGCTCAGTATTCGACAACGTGGCACTCCCATTGATCGTTATTGGTATGCCACATGATGAAATCCAAAAACGGGTTCGTGCGGCACTTGGCAAGGTTGGCTTGTCTGGCAAGGAAAAACAGTTACCGATCACACTTTCGGGTGGCGAACAACAACGCGTCGGCATCGCCCGTGCCGTCATCAACCGACCCAGCATCTTGCTCGCCGACGAACCGACCGGCAACCTAGACGATGCTTTGTCTGACGAAATCATTGATATATTCGCAGACTTTAACCGGGTCGGGGTTACAGTGATGATCGCTACCCATGATTTTCGACAGATCGAACGCCTCGGCAATCGCACTATCCATTTGGCACACGGGCAACTAATGAACCTGGCACAGCCGGTTACGCACCAACCCAACCCAGAAGCGGAAAGTTAAATGCTGACCTACCTTACGCGACACCTGCAAGTTCTGTTTGCGACCCTGGGCGACATGCGGCGCACGCCAACCGCCACCATCAACACGGTGCTGATCATCGCCATCACCTTACTGCTGCCTTGCCTGCTGTACATCGGGATTAAAAGCGCTCAAAGCCTGAGTCAAAACTGGGAAGGCCGTCCACAAATTAGTATTTTTCTCAACAAAGACATTTCCGACAGCACGGCGAGTGCCTTATTTCAAGAAATCCAGCTGCATCCGTCAATCGAACTCGCTGAATTCGTTACGCCCGAAGCCGCTCTGGATGAGTTTCGAATTCTGAGTGCCAAATCCAGCGATATTTCCTTAGATCAAGAGTTGGCCTTTTTGGGCGAGAATCCATTGCCACCATCCATCGTCGTGATGCCTGACGCGTCCTCTGCCGGGCCAACGCAACTGGTTGCCTTGAAAGAAGAGTTGGCCTTATTTGACGGCATTGAGTCGATACGGCTCGATCTGGACTGGACCAATCGATTCAATGCGATTTTGGGTGTGTTTACCCGCATCGCCATTTTACTCAGCGGTTTACTAGGCGTTGCACTAATCCTGATTGTGGGGAACACGATTAAATTATTGATCTTCAATCGACGCTCTGAAATCGAAATTATCAAACTGGTCGGCGGCACCAATACCTTTGTCCGACGCCCATTTCTGTATTATGGCGCGCTGTTCGGTTTGTTCGGTGCAAGTATTACGCTGGGCTTACTCAAACTCGCCGGGCATCTAGTGTCCGCGCCCCTTGCAAAACTGATTGAGTTATACGATACAGCAGCCATGGTGTATACCCTGCACAGCGGTGAAATTGCAACGATTCTGATCGCTGGCGTTGTGCTTGGCTGGTTGGCCGCCCGTTGGTCTGTCGCCCAGCATTTGCGCCACATTCAACCGCGCTGAAAGCAAGTCCGAGCGCGGTCGGCCTTATAAGTCTAGCAGTATGATTAAAGATGCTTGCCGACAGCCAATTTTCGTGCTGTTCAGCCTATCCAACAAATAACGAACTTACGACACTGGACGCGAGATGACAATTTGGTAAGGCAGCCTTGAAATAGCCGATGTTATCCCCATTAATTGTTGAATAGGAAATTTCAATAACCTGAGGTTATTAATAATTCTGCTTTTTACAGAAAATAAATTTATTAGCACTCCATAAGTCAGAGTGCTAATATTGAGCAATCAAGGCGGATCTCGCTTTATATAGGAGGTCGTCAGACTAGCTCTAATGAGTATACGGAGAAAACTGAATGGCAAAAACCAAAACCACTGCAAATCCTGTTTCATTACCACAGGACACGAATTTAGCGAGCTTCTTGCAAGTCGCTAATAGCGCACCGGTTTTGACTGCAGAAACAGAAGCTCGTTTGGCGCGGCAATACCGTGATAACGACGATGTGGATGCGGCTCGTCAGCTGGTGGTATCACAGCTGCGTCACGTTATTCATGTGGCCAAAAGCTTTACAGGCTATGGCCTGCCAGTGGCGGACCTGATTCAAGAAGGCAATATAGGCCTAATGAAAGCAGTAAAGAATTTCGACCCGGATCGCGGCATTCGCTTAGTGTCTTACGCAGTACACTGGATCAAAGCTGAAATTTACGAGTATGTACTCAAGAATTGGAAAATTGTTAAGGTCGCGACAACCAAGGCTCAGCGAAAGCTATTCTTTAATTTAAGGAAGTCACGCAAATCGCTCAGCGCGCTGACCGAACAAGAAACGCAAGATTTAGCCTCGGACCTTGATGTCCCCGTTAAAACTGTCAGAGAGATGGAACAGCGCCTAACCTCTAATGACGTGGCTTTTGACGGTCAAGAGAGCGACGATGATGAGTTCACAACCAGTCCGTCTGCGTACCTTCCAGACATGCGTTACAATCCTGAAGAGCTCGTGATGAAGACAGAAACCAGCGATAACAATCGTGACTCTCTGTACGCCGCTATTGAGGACTTAGACGACCGCAGTAAAGACATCCTGCAACGCCGCTGGTTGAGCGAGAGCAAAGCGACTTTGCATGAATTAGCAGCGGAGTACAATGTATCCGCGGAGCGCATTCGTCAAATTGAGAAGCGCGCGATGCAGAAAATGAAGGGTCAGCTAGCCGCCTAAACACCTTTCAGTATCGCGAAACACTAGACAATCGAGCCCTTTCGCAAGAAAGGGCTCTTTTTTTGTACACTATGATCCTGCCAACGAGTAACGCAGACATCTGCAAAAAAAAGAGTTAAGAATGAAACAATATGACTTAGTGGTTATTGGTGGCGGTTCAGGCGGTGTTCGAGCAGCCCGAATTGCGGCCGGACACGGTGCCAAAGTCGCCATCTGTGAGGAGTATCGCTACGGCGGCACCTGCGTTATCCGTGGCTGTGTGCCGAAAAAGCTGATGGTTTACGCTGCGCACTTCGCCGAAGACTTCGAAGACAGCCGAACCTACGGTTGGGACACGCGTGTTAATGGGTTCGACTGGCCAACGCTGATCACCAATAAAGACCAGGAAATCGATCGCCTCAATGGCATCTATGAAAAGCTGTTGACGAACGCTGGCGTAGAGATGTTTCACGGCAGCGCGTCACTGGTTGACGCACATACGGTGAGCATAAACGATCAATCATTGCGCGCGGACAAGATTTTAATCGCAACCGGCGGCACACCGTTTCTACCACCGATCCCAGGCGTGGAACTCGCGATCACCTCGAATGAAGTTTTCCATCTAGAGGAACAACCGAACACCGCGATCGTGATCGGTGGCGGCTATATTGCCGTCGAGTTTGCCGGCATTTTCAATGGTCTCGGCACGGACACCACGCTGGTTTATCGGGGACCACAAATTCTACGCGGTTTTGACGATGCGGTGCGGACTCATCTGGCCGATGAAATCACCAAAAAAGGTATTAACCTTCGACTGAACGAGCACGTAGAACGCATCGAATTAGTCGATGATGGTCGCAAACTGGTGACCTACGCTAATGGTGATCGAATTGCGGTGGATTGCGTTTTATTTGCAACCGGCCGCTCACCAAATACTGCCAATCTTAATCTCGTATCTGCCGGCGTTGAGCTGGGTACGAGTGGACAGATCCTTGTAGACGAACATTCAAAAACGAATGTGGATTCCATTTATGCCGTCGGAGACGTGACAGACCGGATCGCGCTCACGCCCGTTGCTACCATGGAAGGCCATGCCTTCGCGGATACCGTCTTCGGCGACAAACCCCGCTTGGCGGATCATAACCTCGTCCCCTCAGCCGTCTTTTCACAACCGTCTGTGGCAACGGTTGGCTACACCGAGCAAGACGCACGCGCCGAATTCGAACACGTCGACACCTATACCTCCAGTTTTCGCTCACTCAAACATACGCTGACCGACAACACCGAACGCGTGCTCATGAAGCTGGTGGTGGACGCCGCATCCGACAAAGTTATCGGCGCACATATGGTTGGGCCAGAAGCGGCAGAGATCATGCAAGGCATAGCAATTGCAATCAAGGCTGGTGCCCGCAAAGCTGACTTCGACGCCACTGTCGGGATTCATCCGAGCATGGCTGAGGAGTTCTGCACCATGCGCACCAAGGACGCAGATTAGAGGCTGGTATGCGTTATCGAGAAGGTGAAATTCCACCAGAGCAGCTGGCGGTGAATGCCAGCAACGATATGCTACTGTTAACCGCTGTATTGGGCGTGTTGATCGGTGTGGTGTTGAGCGTGATGGGCCACAAGGGCAAGCAGCTTTGGATGTTAGTTTGGGGTATCGGCTTGGTGTTTTGCAGCGCCTATCTTGGGATATCCATCGCCTTTGACTGGAAGCCGTTCGGGGCCTTCTAAAGGCTTACAAAATTGCATCGCTGGCACGGCATCCAACACCGTGCCAGCTGCATTATGGTGTTACTCCTTAATCCCGTGCGCTAGGAACATAAACGCATATTCCTCAGCATAGTCTTTTAATCGACCGTAACGACCACTGTTTGAAAAATGCCCTGCCCCCATGTTAATGCGCATCACCAACAAATTGTCATCGGTTTTTAGTTCGCGCATACGTGCAGTCCACTTGGCAGGCTCCCAATACGTCACGCGCGGATCATTGAGTCCGCCACTGACAAACATCGGCGGGTAATCGCTCGCTGCAATATTATCGTATGGCGAATAGCTGGCGATCAGATCATAATCTTCGGCACTTTCAATTGGATTACCCCACTCTTTCCACTCCGGTGGTGTGAGTGGCAGTGAGGCATCCAACATCGTATTCAACACATCCACAAAAGGAACGCCTAGGTTGACCGAACGCCACAACTCTGGCGCTTGAATGGTCACCGCGCCCATCAATTCACCACCAGCGCTGCGCCCGGAAACGGAGATGTTCCCCGCAGAAGTGTAATCAAGTTCGATCAGACCGCGCGCCACGTCCACAAAGTCATTGAAGGTATTGGTCCGCTTTTTGAGCTTTCCATCCAGATACCACTGATAGCCCATCATAGAGCCGCCGCGCACGTGAGCCACAGCGTAAACAAAACCTCGGTCCAGCGCACTTAAACGTCCGGTCGAGAAACTCGGTGTTACTGTCGCTGAATACGCACCATAGCCGTACAGCCACATTGGGTGACTACCATCGCGCTTGAAACCATCTTTGTAGACCAATGTGACCGGTACTTTAACGCCATCACGCGCGGTGATCATGACACGCTCTGTCTGATACTGGTTCTTATCGTAACCAGATGGGATCTTCTGCACCTTTCGAGTCGAAAGCGCCTGACTTGTTAGATCATAATCAAACACCGTTGCGGGCGTAATCATCGACTCGTAATCGATTCGAAGATGCGACTGCGTAAACTCAGGATTCACGCCGATATCAGCAGCAAAAACAGATTCTGGGAACGCCACTTCACGTGAAGCGCCGTCATAACCACGAATATGGATTTTCTCCAGCCCAAGATCACGCGACTTGATGGCAATAAACTCATCAAAGGTTTGCAGACCCATGAGATAGACATCGTCACTGCCATCCTGGATAGTTCGCCAATTCGCGTATTCCGGGTTGGAATCACTCACACTAGCAAGACGAAAATTCTTATGCGTGTCATTCGCCAAGATATAAAACTTGCCATGTGCGTGATCAACCGATTGCGTGAAACCCTGCTCGCGTGCGGTGATTTGCACCAACTTGCCGGATAAATCAGCCGGAATAACATAGGTCTCTTGCACTTCACCTTGAGAAGAAACCACCAACAGAAACTCACGACTGCTGGTCTTGCCAAAACCAATAAAAAAACCATCATCGCTTTCGTAATACAAGGTCGTGTCTTGATCCTGCGGTGTGCCCAACTTATGGACCTTAATATTCTTAGCCAGCCACTTGTCTTTCTCAAGCAACGCATAAACTAATGATTTTCCATCCGCACTAAAGGTAATGCCGCCCTGTACGTCGCTCAAAACATCGGTCAACATTTCACCAGTGTGTAAGTCTTTGACCCGGACCTCATAACGCTCGTCGCCGGCGGTGTCGACTGAATACGCTAAATAACGATTGTCTGGGCTGATTTCCCAACCACCAAGCACAAAGTAGTCATGCCCTTTCGCCAGTTCGGTTTCATCTAGAAAAATCGCCTCTTCGCCAGTTTTCAAATTGGTACGACTGCGCGTTCGGTACTCTTCACCGGGACGAAAAAACCAGCGATATTCGTAACCGTTGTCCACATAAGGCACTGAAGTTTCTTCTTCATCCGTGCGGCCCTTAAACTCTTCGAAAATGGTGTCGACAAAGGTCCGGTGCGGTTCTAAAAATGACTGGTAATACGCATTCTCTTGTTTCAAATAGTCCAGCACCGGTTCATCGTTCACCTCTGGGTAGCCCTGATCTTTCAACCAATGATAATGATCCGTCAAGGTTCGCCCGTGGTGCTGAGCTTCATACGGTATCTGGGGCGCTTGCGGGGCCGCAATCGGCAATTGTTTTATTCGCGTGTATTCTGATTCGGACATAGGGTAGTGATTCGTCGTGGCGCAGGCTGCCAACCCCATAACGGGCAGCAACAGAAGTCTTGATAAGCGCATAATGGTAACCGTGTTGATGGGAAAGGCAACAAGAATACCTCAAGGAGAACCACGCTGGCATAAAAATTTTTGCCCAACAACGCTGCAGGTGCACGCGTCGTAAGGCACTGCTATGATGCTGCCACCACATAACGAATAGACCATCATGCGCACTGACAACTCTCGCAAGTTCGATCACTGGATTCGAAACGATTTCAAACAGCTTAATACCGAGCTTGAGCTGGCCTACCAAGAAGCTGGTTGCCGAGACACCATCGTCGGTGTTGGCGAAAAAACCAAACAGACTCTGCTAGACGAAGGCAACCTGCACATCCGTGCGCTACTGCATGAAGGCAATACCGACGAAGGATTTGACAATGGCTTTGATTTATTGGGCAATGTAGGCTTTTTTATGGCCGCGTGTCGACGGCACGACCTGACAGAACCGTCCCGCGAAAGACGTTCTCCTCTAACCGACGCGTCGGCGCTTGCTATGCAGCTCGGTGCATCACTTGGCGTAATACCTCGTTTTGCTTCCGCACATTTAGAAACACATAATCGAGCGCTGAACGGTAACTATAAATCGTTTACCAACTTACCGGACGAACACCTGTTTCTGGAGTACAACACACGCGGCGTATTTGCGTTTATCCGCGCATCCGAAGCCTTATTGCACTCTTTGCCATTGGGTATTAGCCATCCCGTGACACACGATCTGCTGCTCGCCGCACAGGCTGACCTTAAACAGGTGATCGCAAATAATCGTGCATTGTTTGATACCCTTGATGTCGATCGATTCTTCTATGCGGTGCGCCCATATTACAAACCCCATCGTGTCGGCTTACACGAATATCGCGGTGCCAATGCGGGCGATTTTGCCGGCATTAATGTGATCGATTTACTGCTCGGACTGTGTCGTGCAGATGACCCTTATTACTCCCAACTGCTGGTCGATAAATTTTTATTTATGCGGCCAGATGATCAACTCATTCTGCGTGATTGTATGCGTCGCCGCAGTCTATTGGATGCGTTCCTGATGGCACTCGACGACCCTGAGGCAACGCGCGCAGCATGGTTTCAACGCAATGCCAAAGCATTTTTAGATGTGTGCGCTCTGCATGGCGAAACCGCGATCCAACACCACGAGCTTTTGATTGCGCGCTTTATAGAACACCCGGCACATCGCGACGGCCTGGACCAACAATCCGACCTCACCGCCAGTGGCCCACGGTTAGACGTGATGCTGCGCGGACTGAAGAAACTCTGCGATCTACGAAGCGCTGCGAATGTCGATGGTTTAAGTACGCGGTTTGCCGACTTGCAACGATTGCGGGAGGCCGTAGACCATGCATGATCATAGAGACTGTAGCTCAGAGTTTGCGACCACCGACGATATTTACCTGCTGGCCCACTCAATCGGTAAAATGCCACGCAATGCGGTGGCCTATGCACAGCAACACTTTTACGACAGCTGGCAAAGCAGTTCCGAATCTATTTGGCCTCAATGGCTAAACGAAATCGAGTCGTTTAAGTCTGCTTTAGCGGCCTTATTCAACGCCGATGCCAGCGAGTTCTGTCCACAGACCAACGTTTCCAGCGCATTATCCAAACTGGTGTCGTCACTACCCAAAAACAGCACCAAGCGCACCATCGTAATGACCGACAACGATTTTCCATCCGCCGGGTTCGTGTTACAACAAATGCAAAACCTCGGGTTTACCCTGCGCGTGATCGACAAACAGCAAGACCCGCTGGACTTAAACCATTGGGCTGATGCGATTGACGAAACCGTGTGCGCGGTTTTCATCACACACGTACACTACAACACTAATCGGCGTGTCAATGTACAAGAGATCTGTCGCTTGGCGCGGGCGCAGGACGCCATCAGCATTGTGGATATTGCGCAGTCAGCCGGCATCGTACCGATTGACCTCCAACGCTGGCAAGCGGATGCGGTCATCGGGTCCTGTATCAAGTGGCTGTGTGGCGGTCCTGGCGCGGGCTATCTATGGGTGCGATCGGAACTGGTATCTCAGCTAGAACCACTGGATTTGGGCTGGTTTTCACATGACAATCCGTTTGAATTTGACATCAACCACTTCGAGTACGCCGCCTCGAGCAATCGTTTTTGGGGCGGAACGCCGTCGGTTCTGCCGTTTGTGATTGCCACGAACTCGATCCAGCTGATTAATCGAATCGGGGTAGAGCATATCCGACGCCATAATCTGGTCCTCAGTGACAGGCTGCTGGCTGAGCTACCCGCGCAAGCTCAATTAGTGTCCCCGCTGTCCGCTAACCAACGTGGCGGCACGCTTGTTATCAAGTTTGACCAACAGGAACGTGTTGCACAACAGCTGCAAAAATCGGGCGTCTTGTTTGATGCGCGGGAATATGGCATTCGTATGTCACCGCATATTTACACCCAAACTGATGAAATTGAGACCTGTATTCAGGCACTTAATTTGAACTAAGGCTTCGCTGGCGGAGAATTAGGTCTGACAACGGCGACAATAAAACGTGTTACGCTGGCCGATCACCTTGGATTGGATCTCATCGCCACACTTATGACATGACTCGCCCGCTCGCCCATAAACTTGTAACTCGTGTCGGAAATAGCCAGGTTTACCATCGACTTGAGTAAAATCATTTAGGGTGGTGCCGCCCGCTTCAATCGCCTTTGCTAGCACACGTTTGATCTCCTCTGCGAGGCGCTGATAGCGCACGCGACTCACGCGCTGCGCCGCGATGGTCGGCCGAATACCGGCAGCGTACAGTGATTCGCTAGCATAAATATTGCCAACCCCAACCACAACCTGACCATCCATGATGAAATTTTTGACCGCGACTCTCTTACCGCGCGACCGTGTAAACAAGTAGTCCCCATCAAAACACTCACCTAATGGCTCCGGACCTAAGTTCTCGATCAACTTATGCGCCTGAACCGGCTCCTGCATGACAAGACAACACCCAAAGCGACGCGGATCGTTAAATCGAATGGCACGCGTGCCGAACACCAAATCTATGTGGTCGTGCTTTGCGGCTGGATAACTCGTATCCACCACACGCAGGCTGCCCGACATACCCAAGTGCAACATAAGGACGGCTTGTTTAAAATGGATCAGAATGTACTTGGCACGGCGACTTAACTTTAGAACTTCAGAGCCCTCCAACGCGGCGACCTCATCGACCGGCACCGGCCAGCGCAAACTGGCATTACGAACGACAACCTGATTTAGAGTCTGACCATCCACATACGGCGCTATTCCACGCAGTGTAGTCTCAACCTCTGGTAATTCTGGCATTTAGTCCTTAGATGAATTGGGCTGTGGGGCCAGTATTAATTCACCAGCGCTACTACCTGTGACTTCCTGAATCAATTCGGCATCGGTGGTCTTAGCCATCCGATGCATACCAGCGCGAAACAACTGCAACGCTTTGCCACTCTCATTTGCGGACTCATACACATCGCCCAACAAGGCGTAGGCTTTTGGCAACTGAGCCAATTCAATGGCTTTCTGCAGGTACTCTTTTGCCAACTCTAAATTTTTCTCTCGAATTGCGAATTGACCCGCCGCCAGATTCAGTTCGGCATTCTCTGGGCGCGCCATCAACCAACCTTCAACCACACGACGCAGTTTACCTGGCTTCTCACTTGGGATATCCCCGTACAAATGCGCCAACTCGTCACTCCAATCGGACTTCAATGCGGTTCGAATTAGCTTTTCAGCCGTCGCACCGTCACGTTGGTGAATTAAGTGGCTGGCATACAGCGCCACATTGGCGACACGTTTACGCTGCTCTCTGGGTAAATTTTTCCACGCCGCATCTTTATCTGCCGCGGCTCGCAGGCTCGCAGTGTGTGCGTCATCATAAATTTTGTCCAACACTTCGGCGGGCAACGCCTGCTGTTTACGAGCGACCGGCAACAAGGCTATGGCTTTATCCCAGTTACCAAGTTGCTGATGGGTTTGCATCAGCATCGCGGTAAATTGTGCATTTGATTGACCGATATCCGCAATGTCAACCAAGGTAGCCGCTGCCTGCTCCCATTGCCCGGCAGATTGATGCAAACGAGCTTTGGTTAGTCCAATAGCAAGCCGCTCTTTGGGTGCTGCTTTGTAGGCGGCATTTAGATACTCATCCCGAGTCACCAGCCGCCCTTGCTCCTGCGCCGCTTGTGCGGCCGCCAGGTAGTTCACGTAAGGCACGCGACTGGCATCGGTTTTACTCACCAGGCTTTTTTCTGCGCGTTTCCAGTCCCCCTTAATCAGGGACAAATAACCAGACCCCAAAGCGGCATCGGCTTTTTTGTGTGCTCGCCGGGTACGCCAGCCCGAAAATGACGACGGCGCCCGCCAAACCGACTTAACCAACCAGAAAAATAACTGCCAAGCGAGGAACAGTAAGAAAACGAATACCAAAAACTCAACAAAGCTCATTTCCCAGAGGTACACACCAACGTAAATCTTGACGTAGTTACCTGGCTGCACGCCTCCGAGCAGGAATAAGCCATACGCGGCCAAACAGGCCAAAGCAATCACCAGAATACTGCGCATGGCTATTGCCCGCCTTTAATTGTTTGCAGGAGCGTGTAAGACTCCGTGACCGGCGGCAAGTCCACGCGCACTTTCTGCGCCTGCATGGATCTCAATTGCGTCAGCACCTCTTGTACTTCAGGCGTCTTCATATCAAAGTATTCGGTGAGCCATTGCTCGGCACTCTGCAAACTAGCCTGATACACGGTATTGCGACCCTGCAATGCCGCCAATTCCGCTTTAGCTAACTGCAGCTGCAGATTCTGGTTCAGGAAATATCGTTGCTCTGGCGCCAGTAACGGCTTAGGCGGCTGATCAATTCGTTGAATATCGAAACGATTCACCAAATCAGCCCAAAACTCACGCAAGCCGCCAAGAAAGGTGGTTTTCTCCTCCTCTGTCAACTCAGGTTCGATCACCACAGGCGCTAAGCTTGGCCGCTCATTTTCCAGCTTAAGCGCTGGTATGCGTGCTGCCATCGCCTGCAATTCGCCAGTGATTTGCTCAACATCAACCTGTTCTGCGTTGTTCAATAAGCCGATCTCCTGATTAATTTTTTGTCGCACGACAGAAAAGCGGGGATCTGCTAATTGCTTTAGCTGACTGTCTGCCAAGGTCAATGCTTTGACAGCCGAATCAATGTCACCGGCGAACAACACATTATTGTTTGCCAACTTCAGCAACTGCCCGACTTCGTCAATGATATAGCTGTTAACCCCCTGTTGCAGTGACGCATTAATTTGCGTCATTGCTTCGGTCAATGCCGACTGCCCTTGATCCAACTCTCTGAGCGCATTATCGACACGCGTACTCTCTTGCAACATTTTCGCCGTCAGCATAGGCTCAGTCACGACACTGGATTGTTGTGCTTGGACGCGCGCCACAGAGTCCGTAATTCGTTTAACTTCGCCTTGAATCTCAGCCACACCGACCACCAGCTGCGCATTACGCTCGGCACGTTGTACATTGTTTTCGTACCAGGTATAAGCCGAGCCACCAAGCGCACCAAGAGAAACCAAGATCGCGATCACGCTTAATCCCGTGGCCAGACCTCCACCCGATTTCGCTGGCTGAACAGGTGCCGCCGGGGCGGAGGACTGAGGAGGTGTTGGATTATTCATGACGCTAGATTCTTTCTCTCGCGGCGCCGCTGCGGACGCAGACAGTTGTTCCGGAGATGGGTTAGGCTGATTGGCATCAGCAGCGGTAACATCGGTTGATGCCGGTTTAGCTGATGTGGTCGTGCGCACCGCATTCTTGCTGGCTGCGCGTTTAGATCTTTTTTTGCTCGCCGGTTTACTGGAAACCGCTTTCGTTGATTCTGGTTTGCTGGAATCACTCATCACTTACCGCCAAATTTGTCCCCGCCAATGCGAGCAGTAGGTTATTTCACAAGACAAAAAGTCTAACACACCACGCCCCGCGGCACTACGCGCCCAGCGGCTTGCTTAGCGCGAAAAAGCGATCATCATATGCTTATTTGACGGTGATTCAGCGACCTCGATCGCGCCGGTCCAACCGAACTCTTTAGCCCGCTGAGCAATCTTGTTACTACCAGCGACCAGTGTTGAAGACAATAATTGATCAGACTCACTGCCTGCCAACTCAATTAGATGAATGAGTGATTGCTGACTGTGCACAAACACGCCTTCAATCGGCTTGCGCTGATCCAATATCTCGTGCAATTGTTTGGAACTGGCAGACGGCAGTGATTGTCGGTAGCATTTTGCCTCAATCACTTCCGCCCCACGTTTGCGCATTTCTTCGGCAGGCCAGTCTAGCCCTAACTCACCACGCACGATCAACACGCGGCTGCCGCGTAAGTCTTGCATGGTATCCACCTTTAACAACGCTTCTGCACCTTGGCCGTGGTCTGGAAAATGAGCATCAATGCCATGCCGGTATAATTGTTTAGCGGTTTCTGCACCAACTGCCATCACTCGCGCGATCGGCGGCATGCCGCCATACTGAGCAATCAAGGGCAGCCCGAATTCGACCGCATTACGCGACACGAAAATAACATCGGTGAATGTATCGAGCTGCTCCAGAACCCGCTTCACCGCCAAATCATGCACTTCATCCACTTTCAAAGTCGGTACGTGCGTGGGCTGGTAATCGAGACGGTGTAGTATCGCCGCCGTGTTACCCAAAAAGCGATGCTGTCTGGTCAACAACACAATTGGCTTGGTAATGGTATTCAATGCCATGGGCTGACGGTATACATCTGCCAGAATTTCACCGGCGCCTTGTTTAAGCAATTCGTTGGCCACCACCTGACCCAGCTCTGCTGCACCGCCGACCGAAATATTGCTCCCAAATTGCGTTGACGCGAGCACCTGCGTGCCATCGGTTTTTCCAACCATGCCGCGCAGCTTAATTTTGCCGGACTCCAACTCAGCGTATCCCGCGACCGGTACCTGGCATCCACCTTCAAGCGCGGCATTCATTGCGCGTTCCGCTGCCAGAAATATCGCGCTCTGCTTACTGTGCAAGGGGGCAAGCAAACTTTTGGTGGTGTCGTCATCGGAGCGACACTCAATGCCGACGATCCCTTGACCAACGGCAGGCAGACACAGCTCCGGCGAGATATATTGCCGAATACGATCCGTCAAACCAAGACGAATCAACCCTGCCGCTGCCAAGATAATGGCATCATAATCGCCGTTATCGAGTTTTTGTAACCGCGTATTCACATTGCCGCGTAGTTCCACAAACTCAAGCGCCGGAAATGCATTCCGAAGTTGCGCCACACGACGCAGACTGGCGGTGCCAACCCGTGCTCCCTTTGGCAGCGCATACAGATTCTGATAGTCATTCGAAACCACGGCATCACGCGGATCTGCCCGCTCACAGACCACAGAAATTTCCAGCCCTTTTGGCAAATCTACTGGCACATCTTTCATTGAATGCACCGCAATATCCGTCTTATGTTCGAGCAGAGAGACTTCAAGCTCTTTTAGAAACAACCCTTTACCACCGGCAGTCACCAGACTGCGGTCCAACAGCTGATCTCCTTTGGTGGTCATTCCTACGATGTCTACAATCAACTCTTGATGCGCTTGTAATAATTGTTCTTTGACGTAGTTCGCCTGCCACATAGCAAGCGGACTATTGCGAGTCGCAATGCGAATCGTTTTCATAGAGTCTTTATCTTATGAGCTAAGTTCACGGGGTAAGTAACTGTACCATATGGCATTATCGATGCGGCACGTTTTTGAAATTCTGTGGAATCTAACTTGGGCAGCGACACCGGGACACGCTATAATCGGCGCCACGAATTTCACGCTGCGCAATGCACGCAGGCTAAATCAGTTAGATATTTAAAGCCATGGCGAATCAACAACGCACCGGCAAGAAGCCGTGGGGCGGCCGTTTTACCGAAGCAACCGACGAACTCGTCGAAGCCTTTACCGAGTCCATCAGCTTCGACGCCAGACTTTATCGGCAGGACATTCAAGGCTCAATTGCACACAGCCAGATGCTCGCAAAAATCGGCGTGCTATCCGACCAGGAAGCAGCGGACATCGAGCAGGGCTTGCTTCGTATTCAAGAACAGATCGAGGCCGACACATTTACCTGGTTGACCGAACTAGAAGACGTGCACATGAACATCGAGGCGCGCTTGACTGAGGACATTGGTGATGCCGGAAAAAAGCTGCATACCGGTCGCTCACGCAATGATCAAGTAGCCACCGATATTCGTCTGTACATGCGTGAAGCGAGCGATCAGGTGGTACAACTGATCCAACAACTGCAACTGGCCTTGGTAACACTCGCGGACAACGAAGTCGACACCATCATGCCCGGGTTCACACACCTGCAAGTGGCGCAGCCCATCAGCCTAGCGCACCACCTGCTAGCATGGAATGAAATGCTCGAAAGAGATGTCGAGCGCGTGATCGATTGCCGCAAACGGATTAACGTCATGCCGCTGGGTTCTGCCGCGCTGGCTGGCACCAGCTTTGCGCTGGATCGTGACCTGACTTGCGAGCTACTGGGATTTGATCGCCCAACACGCAACTCCCTCGATGCAGTCTCTGATCGTGATTTTTTGATCGAATTCGCATCCGCAGCCAGCCTCGCCATGATGCATTTGTCGCGCATGTGTGAGGAACTCATTCTCTGGGCCTCAGAGAGCTATAAATTCATTGAGATCGGCGACGCTTTCTGTACTGGTTCGAGCATCATGCCGCAGAAGAAAAACCCGGACATTGCCGAAATTGTCCGTGGCAAGAGCGCGCGCGTGATCGGAAATTTGCACGCCTTGCTGGTACTGATGAAGTCTCAGCCACTGGCGTACAATCGCGACAACCAGGAAGATAAAGAACCGATCTTTGACACGGTGGATACCCTACTTGCCTCGCTACAAGTGTTTGCCGCCATGATCCCAAGCATTCGCTTCAATCGTGATCGCATGTATCAGGCCGCACTCAAGGGCTACGCCACCGCCACCGATCTAGCGGAATATCTGGTGCGTTTGCACGTTCCGTTTCGAGATGCTCATGAAATCGTCGGCAACACCGTGCATTATGCAATCGAGCAAAATAAACCACTCTCTGACTTGAGCCTGAATGAACTGCAATCTTTTGGACCCATGATTCAAGATGATGTGTATGATGTACTCACGCTCGAGGGCTCGATAAACTCACGCGCCCATTTTGGTGGTACCGCGCCAGCCCGCGTGCGTGAAGCACTCGACGCGGCGCGTACTCGACTTCAGACTGATTAACCACGGGAACACTATCAATGTCTAGATCATTTTCGCTACTCTTGTTGCTGGCACTTGCTGCCGGTGTGACTGCCTGCGGCCAAAAAGGCCCATTAATCGTAGACAAACCGGTTACAGAGCAAGTCGAAACACAAGAAAAAGAGCTCGAAGAAACCAAATAACTTACCCAGCCAAAAATGGCACGCACGGACGCCGTCGTTTTGACCCGCAGGCTACTACCATGACATTCTTTGCTTATCATGCTGGCGAGCTTTACGCCGAGCAAGTTCCCTTGAGTCGTGTCGCACAACAAGTCGGCACGCCCGCCTACGTTTATTCACGCGCGGCCATTGAAAACCAATGGCGCGCACTGGACGATGCCTTTGGCGATTACCCGCATACCATTTGCTATGCCGTTAAAGCGAACAGCAATATCGCCATTTTAAATCTGTTGGCGCGCCTGGGATCCGGGTTTGACATCGTGTCCGAAGGCGAACTGCGTCGCGTTCTGGCGGCCGGCGGTGATCCGTCTAAGGTGGTGTATTCCGGCGTGGCAAAATCAGTGCACGAACTCGAGTTTGCACTCAAGAGTAACGTGCGCAGTATCAATATCGAATCGGTCGCTGAACTGCATCGACTGCAGGCGGTGGCCGCGTCGCTCGGTGTCACGGCGTCCATTGCGATTCGAGTCAATCCGGACGTCGACCCGGAAACACATCCGTATATTTCGACCGGCATGGAAAAAGCGAAATTCGGCGTCACCATGGAAGCCGCGTTCGAGGCCTATAAACTGGCTCATACCATGCCCAACATTGAGGTGCATGGGATCGCGTGTCATATCGGTTCGCAAATCACCAAAACCAGCCCCTTCACCGACGCGCTGGAAATTGTACTTAATATGGTGAAACGACTCGCACAGGCAGGTATTCAGATTCAGCAGCTGGATCTTGGCGGTGGCTTGGGTATCAATTACCAAGGCGAGACCCCACCAGCGGCAGACGAATATGTGCAAGCAATGATAGCTGGCGTGGCCGCACACGGGATTGATCTACCCATCGCGATTGAACCAGGCCGGTATATCGCCGGCAACTCTGGGGTCATGCTTACCACGGTGGAATATACCAAACACAACACCAGCAAAAATTTCGCGATTGTGGACGCGGGCATGAACGATCTAATGCGACCAGCGTTGTATCAAGCACACCATGAAATCATTCCCGTGCGTACCGACTCGAGCGCCGAACCAGTCTCTTACGACGTGGTTGGGCCAGTTTGTGAGTCAGCGGATGTGCTGGGGTATGAACGTGAACTTGCGCTACAATCCGGTGATCTCTTGGCAGTTTGTTCAGCTGGCGCCTACAGCTTTGCGATGAGTAACAACTATAATTCTCGCACCAGACCGCCGGAAGTGATGGTTGACGGAGACCAAATCCATGTAATTCGACGCCGCGAAACGTTTGATCAATTGATTCAAGGCGAGCGCCAACTGCCGGATTAAGTTTACGCATTCCGACACCGAATGCTGGTATTTTTTAACGAAATAAGTTATTGATATTGCATGAAACTATCCAATTACATTCGCGTGGTCAGTGTCGCCCTACTCACGACTCTGATCAGCACCTCAGCAGGCGCGCAAAAGCTCTATAAATGGGTTGATGCGCAAGGCAATATTTCCTATCAGGATCAACCACCACCAGAAAGCGGCAAGCTGCTTGAAGAGAAGACGGTGGCACAAGGTAAATCCAACGCAGCAACGGCAACAGGAAACCAACCGACAATTAAAGTGTACACGGTTGACAGTTGTGCGCCTTGTGCACAAGTCGTACTAAATCTGATGAAGATGGGTGTTCCGCATGTCGAGCTGCCCTTGAACGATGATCGTGAAGCACAGAGCCTAATCTTAGAAAAGACCTCGAGCTTAATCGCACCAACCATTTTGATCGGCGACCAGGTATTACAGGCCCCGTCCGAGGCGGATTTAAAGCAATCTGTTATCGACGCAGGTTACGAAGTCACCGAATAAGCCAATCGGCTACCGCATTATGAAAATAGCCTCCTGGAATGTGAACTCGCTGCGAGTTCGCATGCAACACGTCTGTGACTGGTTGCAAGCGAATCAACCTGACTTATTATGCCTGCAAGAGCTCAAGATGCCAGACACTGAGTTCCCTGCCGACCAATTCAAATCACTCGGATACCACAGTGCCGCCACCGGGCAAAAAACCTACAACGGCGTTGCGATTCTGAGTAAGCACGAATTAGCCGATGTGGTAACCGACCTGCCAAATTTCGACGACCCAATGCGCCGCTACATTGCGGCCAGCGTTCCATGGTTAAATGGCAAACACCTTCGGATCGTCAATGTCTATGTACCCAATGGACAGGCGCTCGACTCCGATAAATTTGTCTATAAACGTCAATGGTTCGCGGCCTTGCAACAGGCCATGCGAACGACCTTAAACAAACACGAGAATACGGTACTGGTTGGTGATTTTAATATCACGCCTGGCAATATTGATGTGCATGACCCAAAGCGCTGGGAGGGCAAAATTCACTGCTCAGACACTGAACGCCTGATGCTGCAAAAACTCATGAGCGAAGGTCTATACGACACCTTTCGACAGTTCCACGATGAAGGCAGTAAGTTTTCATGGTGGGATTATCGCGGCGCAGGCTACAACGCCAACGAAGGCTTACGCATTGACCTAGTTCTAAGCTCTGCCAACATGTTACTCGCGGCGCAGGATAGCTGGATCGACGAAGCACCGCGTAAACTTGAGCGACCTTCCGACCACACGCCGGTCGTTGCGCACTACAGCGCTTAGCCGTGCAGTATCAGTCGGGCAATGGGGTCCGGCGTTCGAAGGCAGAATTGTCATCTTGCTGACATTTTGTCGACCTAACCTTTAGGCTTTTGATCTACTACCCCACCTCCCCATGAAAAAAATAGTCTCGCTTTTTGCCATCCAGATGGCACTCGCGTCAGCGAATATATTTGCTGCTTCAATTAGTGAACTTCGTGTCGATGACCCTGGCACCGATGATGACGAATATGTCGAGCTTGTCGGCTCTCCGAACGAATCACTAGCAAACTTGACGTATCTGGTTATTGGCGACGGATCGGGCGGCAATAATGGCGTTATTGAATCAGTTATAAATCTGTCTGCACAAACGATTCCTGCCGACGGTATTTTCGTATTTTCTAAAACGGTTACATTACTCGGCGGCACAGTCACCAGTGATTTCCACGTGCCAAGCATCAGCTTTGAAAACAACGACAACGTCACACATTTATTAGTTTCAGGATTTACAGGTAGCAACGGCGACGACTTAGATAGCAATGATGATGGCACGCTCGACACCACGCCGTGGAGCACTGTCGTCGAATCAGTCGGCCTGAAGATCAGCGATAGCGGAGAGCAAATATACAGCACAACGGTCGTTGGTCCAAACGGCAGCAAGGCGCCATACCATATTTTTAAATGTGAATCCGATTGGGTGATCGGTAACGAAGATAATACCGCACCCAACTCCCAAGACACACCGGGAGCCGAAAACGATTGTGGCGGTGACCCAGTGGACCCGGATCCAGACCCAGTCAGCAGAACCATACCTGAAATCCAATCCGCAAGTGACGCTAGCCCATTGACTGGAACCGAGGTTACAACCAGCGGAATCGTTACCAGTATTATGATGCGCAATGGGCAGCCAAACGGATATTTCCTTCAAGACGTTACTGGCGATGGCGATGCATCAACCTCCGATGGCATTTATGTCTATGAGCCCAATGCAACTGTGTCGGTCGGCGACAACATCACAATCAGTGCCACAGTCGCTGAATTCTATGGCTTGACCGAGCTTACAGATTCGACCAACACCACGGTTAACTCATCCGGTAATTCACTGCCAACACCAGCGCCAGTGGCATTGCCAGAAACGACAGACGGCGATCTCGAGCAGTACGAAGGCATGCTGGTTGAGATCACCACACCGATGACCGTCAGTCAGAGTTATTTTCTTGGGCGCTATGGGCAGATGACGCTGGCGTCACCCGATGACGCAGGCAATGCCGGAAGACTCTTCCAGCCAACCAATATGTTCCCAGCAAGCTCTCCTGAGGCGCTTACCTTAGCGGATGAAAACCAACGACGACTTTTAATTTTGGATGATGGAAGTGACGACCAAAACCCAGACACCGTACCGTATCTTGGCAAAAACCCTGTAGCGGTGATTCGGGCGGGCGATCAAGTATCCAATCTGGTTGGCGTACTCGACTACGGGCGTATTAATTCAAACAATCCGGCTGGCAACGACTACCGCTTGCATCCGACCCAAGCGCCAGTGTTCACTGCCATCAACAATCGCACAGGATCACCTGCCCCCCTAGAAGGCACAGTTCGAATTGCAAGCTTCAACGTGCTCAACTACTTCACCACGATCGACAACGGTAGCAAGTCGTGTGGACCTGTAGTTCAAAACTATTGCCGCGGCGCAGATTCAAGCAGCGAGTTCATACGCCAAGAAAGTAAATTGGTAGCAGCCATTAACAGCATGAATGCGGACGTCATTGGCTTGATCGAAATCGAGAACAATGGCTTCGGTGCTGGCAGTGCAATTCAGTCGCTGGTAGATGCATTGAATGCAGATGCCGGTTCCACACTGTATAGCGTACTCCCGGTGAATGAAGGTGCAACACCCGGTCTAGGAGATGACCTGATTACGGTTGGCTTCATTTATAAACCCGCCAAGGTAACACCGGTCGGTACTGCGGCGACCTTAAATACCGGCGCATTCTCACAATCGATCAGCGACAATGGACGCTCACGACAACCGCTGGCAGCAAGCTTTCGAGACCTTGCGTCTAACGAGGTCTTTACTGCCGTGGTAAACCATTTCAAATCCAAAGGCGCGCCAAACTCGCCAGTTGGTAACGGCAATGATGACCAGGGCGATGGCCAAGGTTCTTGGAACGCACGTCGAGTAGAAGCGGCTAATGATTTGGCAGATTGGCTCGCCACCAACCCCACCGGTGTGAATGATCCTGACATTCTGATTTTGGGAGATTTGAACGCGTATGCTCAGGAAGACCCAATGCTGGCACTCGCCAGTAAAGGTTATACAGACCTGATCAAACAAAAACTCGGAGACACTTCTTACTCATACGCGTTTGACGGTATGTTTGGTTCACTCGATCACGCCTTAGCCTCCAGCTCTCTCGTGTCTCAAGTCGGCGGTGTAACACAATGGCATATCAACGCCGATGAACCCAGAGTGATTGACTACGATGAAGACTTTAACCCTGCGGGTTATTTTGCGCCCAATGCATTCCGTGCCTCAGATCATGACCCCGTCATCGTCAGTTTGAACTTCGCAGCAACGGAGACTTGCTACGTTGTGCCAACAGCGAGTGGCAGCGTTGTAACGTTCTGTTTGTAAATTGATAGCAGTGCGCGTGGCCACAAGGTAGTGGCCACGTGACGGTAAAAATGGGTCAGAGCCGTTTTTCCCTAGGCCTACCCTGTGGCCGATGCTTAACATCTCGGTCAAGCAGCTCAGCCATCTGAGACTGAAAGGCTTCTGTCCCTAACACCAGGCCTTTCTGGGTAGTAAGACGAATATCCTTCAAAACCTCTGCATCCAACTGGTGAGCAAACAAATCTCGGTATCGATCCAATCTTAGACTAACTGAATCGCCTAACGCTAAGTAACTCGGATGCGGTGTCTGTAGGGATGAACTCAATCCCATGGCATTAGTAGCATAGCTGGACCAACGATAATCCTTTGGGTTCTCCACCATACGTGCCCTAACCGGATTCAATTCGATGTATCGATAACACGCCAAAACATAGCTCTCTGATTCGACCAAACAGGAGCGAAACCGGCCTTCCCATAAAGTGCCCGTCCGTCGGTACTTAAAATTAAAATATTGAACGTATTTGCGGCCCAGCGACTGCATCAGTTTCGACACACCCATAGGCTGATGTGCCGTCAACAGCAAATGCACGTGATTGGTCATAAAAACCCAAGCGTGTATATCAACCTGATACTTACTCGCGTATTCCCTCAACCACGCAGCATACGCCGCAAAATCCTCATCCGCGCCAAAACATATTTGACGATTATTGCCACGCTGTATCACGTGCTGCGCCACACCGGGCGCATCCAGTCTTGGTAATCTAGGCATATCGAACTCCTTTTCGATTTTGCAATTTGTCTTTGCCGGCCTAACTCAATAATTAAATCGGCTCTACTGTGATGAATACCTCCCATCTTCTTTGACAAGTCGATATTCGACTCAGAA